>CANQZN010000044.1 GCA_947628365.1 uncultured Bacilli bacterium
CCATATAACCATGCCCTTGTAAATAACCCCTACTAATAGATAACATTGGTACTACTAAAATAGCAAATGATACTGCTCTTATTACAAAGGCAATTTCATCTATTGTATTAGTAACTGCTTCTTTAGAACCAACAATAATTTTTGCTATAGTAGGTGCAAATATGAAACAGATAAGAAAAGATACTATGGAAAATATTAAAATAAATTTTTGAGCACTATTAAACATGTATTCTTTTTCAACTAATTTATTTTTTTCCGTAAATTCACTAGTAAGTTTACTTATGGCAAGTGGTATACCAGCCGTTGATATAATTAAAAATATGTTATATATGCTATAAGCAAAACCATATAAGGCACCACCCTCATCACCAACTATACTTTTAAATGGTATAACATATATAATACCTAGAAATTTTGATATAAATATCGCCAGTGTAGCTATAATAGCCCCTTCAATAAAACCACTCTTTTTCATCAGTTCACTTCCTTGTATATTTATTATATTTTAGATTACTATTCTCTTGCAAGTCTAATTTAGTAAAATTGAATTTTTAAAGTTGACAAACAAAAATGGTAACCCTATAATTTATATTAGGATAAAGGAGACTAAAATGAATAAAAATAGAACAAAGGCTATGGTAGTGGTAGTATTTTTAATATTAGTAGCAGCATTAATTATAAGTAAAGGTTTTGGCAAAGAAACTTATGCTTTAGCAGATGTAAAATTACTTGATGAATCTAATTCAAATATGTATGCATTATATAAAAAAGTTGGTGATGCTTATGAACCTATGGAAGATAAGACATTTCCAGCTGATTACAAGCTTAATTTAACAGAAAGCAAATGCATAGATAATAATGGCAATTTAGTTGAAGGTGCTCTAGAGTATACAGATGATAAAGTAGTTTTAACAAGTAATAGATCAACTTATTGTTATTTATATTTTGATGAGGCTACTGAATAATTATAAATAAATAATAAAGCCAAAAATAAAACTGATAGATTAAACTCTACCAGTTTATTTTATTTAAAATGTTTTTTCAGAGTAATCGTGGGAATAATTTATTCTTTCCATAAATTCAACATAATCAAGATAAATCATTCTAATTAAATACCAATTTCCATTGTTAGGATCACTTAATATCAAATGATCTCTACCAGCTTCTTCAATTATACCTGTATATATTTTATTTTGCCACTCACTACTATCTGGATAAGATACATAAGCATTTACTCTTTTACCTTTATTAAGTCTTAAAATATTTTCAATATAACTTTGTTCCATAGTCATCATACTACTTGATGAAATATTTCCTGGTGGTGTAGTAGGAATAGATTGATTGGGTATTTGATTAGTTGGAAATGTTGGATTTTGATAATAACTACCATTCATTATAGTTTCACCTCTTTCTAAAGTATATGAATAAACTAATATTTATTGCACTTGAAATAAATATTTAGTATAATTATCCTAGGTTGATTAGAATGAAAGATAATAGTGACAAAGAGTTAAAAGAAATTATTATTACTGGTGTTTCATTTGTTTTTGGAACATTTTGTTTAGCATTATGTTACAATTTATTTTTCGTGCCAAATAATATAGTAGTTGGTGGTATGTCTGGCTTGGGTATTGTTCTTCATGAACTTACTGGTTTTAATGCTCAAGCTTTTATTTATATATCTTCATTTATTTTACTCATTGTTAGTTTCTTTTGCTTAGGAAAAGATGAAACTAAAAGAGTAGCAATAGGAACTTTTTTATACCCATTGTTTATTACATTTACCAAACCAATGTCATCATTACTACTCGAGTATTTTTCTTTTCAAGAAATATTAGTTACAGTAGTTTTGGCAGGTTTATTATATGGATTTAGTAATGGCTTGGTTTATAAGTTTGGTTATTCAACTGGTGGTAGTGATGTCTTAGTAAGACTTAGTTGTAAATACTTACATTTAAGTGAAGGTAAAGGCGTAATGATTATTAATTCTATTATTATATTGTCTGGTGCATTTGTCTTTGGTGTTGATACAGCAGTTTATGCCATTATTATTATAGTTATGGGTTCTTTCTTAGTAGATAAAATTAACATTGGGATTTCTAATAGTAAGAAGTTTATGATATATACGAAAGAAATTAAGAAAATCAAGAAAATTTTAAATGATGAATTTAAAACTGGTTTTACTATTTTCCCAACAGTGGGAGGTTATTCCCATATTAAGGGAGCAATGATAATGTGTGTTATTAGTAATCGTGATGTTAATTTATTTAAAGATAGAATTTTAGAAATAGATCCATCAGCCTTTTTTGTCATAAGTGATTGTTATGAAGTAGAGGGTGGGGTTAAAAGGTCAAATTTACCATTTATATAAATGGCTTTTTTTGATATAATTAAGTAGGAGTAAAGATATGAAGTTTATTGAATTAAAAAATGTAAATAAAACTTACTCAACTGGTGTTACAGCACTAGCTGATATGTCAGTTACTATAGATAAGGGAGAATTTGTCTTTGTAATTGGTCATACTGCCAGTGGTAAGTCAACATTTATTAAAATGTTATATAGAGAAGAAAGGCCAACTAAAGGTAGTGTTATAGTTGGTGGAGTCAATGTGGCTAAAATTAGAAATGGTCGCGTATATAAATTAAGAAGAAAAATAGGCGTTGTTTTTCAAGATTTTAAATTGCTCCCTAAATTAACGGTTTATGAAAATGTAGCATTTGCCTTAGAATGTTTAGGAGTATCTTCTAAAGAGATAAGACCAAAAGTATTAAAAGCAATTGAAAGAGTTGGCTTAAAAGAAAAAACTAGAAGTTTTCCTCATCAATTATCTGGTGGTGAACAACAAAGAGTTTGTATTGCAAGAGCAATAGTTAATGAACCAAAGCTTTTAATATGTGATGAACCAACTGGTAATCTAGATCCTGAAACTAGTAAAGATATTATGAAAGTTATAGATAATATTAATAAAGAATTAAAAACCACTGTTATAATGGCAACTCATGATAAAGAAATAGTTAATAGAATGAAAAAGAGAGTTTTGTTAATTGAACATGGAGTATTAACAGGAGATTATTTGAAAGGAAGTTATAAGTCACATGAAAGCGCTTAGAATAGTAGGTCGTAGCATAAGAGATGCTTTTAAAAGTGTATTTCGTAATTTCAGTTTAAGTATGGCTGCCATACTTTGTGCAACAATAACATTAATGGTTGTATCTATTTCTTTAGTTATTGCTGCGAATATTGAAAATGCCACTAAAAGTTTAGAGAGTGAATTAAGTATTGTTGTTTATGTTAAAAAGTCCGCTACGGAAGATGATATAAAATATTTACAAGATAAAATAAAAGGTTTAGATAATGTTGAATCTGTAGAATATAAAAGTAGAGATGAATGGAAATTAGAAATGAGTGAATATAATCCATCATTTGAAACTTTATTAGAAAACTATCCAGAGAATCCATTACTTGATTCCTTTGTTGTAGTAGTTAAAGATGCTACTGATTTAGAAAAAGTAACTACAGAAATTAGAAACTTTGATATGGTTGATAGTGCTAATTTTGGTGAAGATGCAGTCGTAACCATAGTGTCATTATTTGATGTAGTAGAAAAAACAACTTTAATTGTTTTAGTAGCCCTTATCTTTGTTACAGCTTTCCTAATTACAAACACTATTAAATTAACGATTTATTCAAGAAGAAATGAAATAGAAATCATGAGGTTAGTAGGAAGTAGTAATATTGCTATTAAATTACCATTTATATTTGAAGGCTTTATTATTGGGGTATTAGGTTCATTAATTCCAATATTAGTTACAATTTATGGTTATATTATTGCTTATAATAAATTAGGTGGTCATATTATTTCTGAATTAATTAAGTTAGTAGCGCCATTTAATTTTGTCTTCTTTGTTGCTTTAATAGTATTAGGTCTTGGAGCAGTAATCGGTATGCTTGGTAGTTTACTAGCGGTTAGAAAGTATTTGAAAATATGATGAAGAAGTATTTTAAATATTTAGTCGTAACTTTTATTTTCCTATTTTGCATATTCAACATGAGTGTTCCGACAATAGATGCAAAAACAGAAGATACTTTAGGAGATTTAAAAGACCAATTAAAAGCATTACAAAAAAAGAAAACAGAATCTTCTAATAAAGTACATCAAACTAAAGAAGAAATTGAAGCGAATAAAAAGAAAATGAATCAAGCATCAATTGAACTAGAAGATACTAAAAATACAATCAATGAATTAACTATAGAAATAGAAAAGTCAAATAATGAAATTGAAAAAGTAAAAAAAGAATCAGAAGATTTACTTGTCTTATATCAAAAGTTACAATCTGAAAATATTTATGTTTCATATGTAACTGGAGCATCTAGTATGACTGAGTTAATAATGAGAATGGACGCAATTAATCAATTATCTAATTTTAATGAACAAAAGTTAAATGAATTAGAAATGTTAATTAAAAATAATGATAAGTTAAATAAAGAATTAGTAGCATATCAAGGTAAACTTGATGAAAAAATTCTGGCTTATGAAAAAAGTATTGAAGAACTTGGTGATAATTTAGATGAATTAGAACTAGGAGCAGTTACAATAGATCAAGAAATTGCTTCTTTAAAAGAAACAATTGAAAGTTATGAAAAATTAGGTTGTAAAGATGAGCAAACATTATCAGCATGTATTAATGTAGTTGATAATAAGAGTTGGTTAAAACCAATATCAAGAGGTATGATAACAAGTACCTATGGTTATCGTAATAAACCTACTGCTAATGCTAGTTCATACCATCGTGGAATAGATATTAGTACAGCCGAAAAAACAAAGGTTTATGGAACAGCAGCAGGTACAGTTGGAGCAATTGTTAGAAAATCATCTTGTGGTGGTAATATGGTTTATGTTTGGGCATATGTTAATGGTAAACCTTACACTTATGTATTCATGCATTTATATCAAATAGATGTTGAAGTTGGTCAAAGTGTTACAGTTAATACCCAAATAGGTTTATCTGGTGGTGGTTCAACTGCTAAGAAAAATGGTGGATATGATACTTGTACAACTGGAGCCCATTTACATTATGGCCTTGCCAGTGGTGGTTTCTATGGAACAAAACAATTACCTTTATCAAAATTTAATTCTAATACAATGAATCCACCGGGATATCCGGGATTATATCAATGGTTCTATAGTAGATAGAAATAGCTAGCCAAATATTGGCTAGTTATTTATTTTGTGATAAAATGTTTGTTGAAACACATGAGGTGATATTAAAGATGAAAAAAGTAGTTATATTTGGTGGAGGCAGTGGTTTATCCCAAATTTTAAAAGGTTTAAGATTATTTCCCATAGATGTAACCGCTGTAGTTACTGTTTCTGATAATGGTACAAGTACGGGTAGATTAAAAAAAGATTATAATATCCCAGCAGTTGGTGATTTATCTAAAGTTTTAATTTCGATGGCTGATTGTGATAATGATATTAAAGATTTAATGAATTATCGTTTCTTGAAATCCAAAACTTTAGGAAATCACTCAATTAAAAATTTGCTTTTAACGGCCCTTTTGGATATGAAAGGTGATTTTAGTCATGCTTTACCAATTTTATCAAAGCTATTAAATGTTAAAGGTAATGTTTTACCCCTTACTGAGGATAATGTTGATTTAATTGCTTATACCAAAGATGGTAAAACTTTAGTTGGAGAAGAACAAATTACAAAATCCAAAAAAATAAAAGAAAGATTAGATTATTCAAGAGAGATAACTGTTAATCCAGATGTTTTAAATGCTGTTAAGAAAGCCGATTTAATTATATTTTCATCAGGTAGTTTAGTAACTAGTATTATTCCTCATTTATTAAATGATAAACTTAATAATGCAATTAGAAAAAGTAAAGCTAAAAAAATGTATATATGTAATTTATTTACTCAACCGGGTGAAACAGATGACTTTAAAGTTAGTGACCACATCTTATTATTAGAAAAATATTTAGGTAAAAATACAATTGATATCGTAATAGCTAATAATAATAAAATGAATTCATATTTAGTTCATAAATATCAAAAGAAAGAACAAAAAGATCAAGTTATTTTTGATATTGATAAATTAAGGGAAATGAATAAAATAATTATTGCTGATAAACTTTATTTAATTGAAGATAATGTTTATCGTCATGACTCTTTAAAAACAGCCTATTTAGTCTTTTCCTATTTAATGGATGGTGCTAAAAATGACGTTCACAACTAAATTAAAAGAAGAGATTAGTAAATTGTCTGATAATGAAGTAGAGTCTCGTTCTTTAATTGAAGCATTTCTAAGATATAATGCGACTATAAATGATAAAATAATAATCACAATGGAGAATGCTTCTGTTTGTAGATATATTTATAAAATAATTAAAGAGAGTTTAGGTGTATTACCTAAAATTACAGTTAGAATTCAAAAAAGATTTCGCGTTAAACAAATATATATATTAGAAATAAATGATAAAATTGAGTATATTAAAGAAGCAATTAGTTTTAAATCAATGCCTATTCTAGATAGTGATGAAGAAAAGATAGCTTTTTTAAAGGGGACTTTTTTAGGGGTAGGTAATGTATCTAATCCCAAAACTAGTGGGTATCATTTAGAGTTCATTTTAGATAAAGAAAAAGATGCTAATTTTATTGCGGATTTACTTAATTATTTTCATCTTAATGCTAAAGTCATTAAAAGGGGTTATAAATATATTGCTTATATAAAAATGAGTGAGAGTATTAGTGATTTAATAAAAATGTTTAGAGCTACTAATTCACTTTTTGAATTTGAAGATACGAGAATATATCGTGATCATAAAAATATGGTCAATAGACTTAATAATTGTGAACTTGCTAATCAAGAAAAAACAATTCAAAGTGGATTAAAGCAACTTCAAGATATAGAATACTTAGAGGAACATGATTTATTACCACTTTTAGATGATAAATTAAAGTTAGTTATTGAATATAGAAAAAAATATCCTGATTTATCTTTGCAAGAACTTGCCGATACCATTAGTGTTAATACCGATTATAAGGTAGGTAAATCTGGTATTAATCATCATTTTCGGAGTATCAAGAAAATTAAAGAAAATCATTTAAATAATCATAAAAAATAAGGAGGTAAACATGATAACGGATGTTTCTATTGTTAGTACAAATTTAAATTATAAATTAGTAGATAATTATAAAGATTACTTTGTAGTTAAAGATAATTTTAAAATGGAAGACTTATTAAAACATAAAAATGTTATCTTTTTTAATTGCTTAAATAACTTAGAAGATCAAAAGGTTAAAGAGATATTTAGTATTTTAAAAGATAACCAAATTAATTTTATAAATGTTACTAATAATATGGAACAAGTATTGTTAACGTCTTACTTAAAAGTTTATGATAAAGAAAATGTTTTAATTGAAGGAAGTACAATTGAAGTTTTAAAGAGTGAAAAATTATTAAAAAGAATAGGTTTAGAATTACCATTTATGGTTGAGTTATCTTTGCTACTTAAAGATTATAACTTAATAGATAAAATTTATCTTGATAAAGAAAGTTTAGTGAATGATTTATGGAAATGAAAGATATTATAAAAAAATATGAAATTATTGGTATAGTTAGTAATTATAAGATTAGTTTGGATAACTCTTTAAAAGTAAAAGATTTAGATATTAAAAACTTACCTCAAGCTTTAAAAATGGTCGGTTTAACAGAAGATTGCATAGATAAATTTATTAACGATTTAACTTTAAGTGAACTATTTAAAGTAGATTTAGCCACTAAACTTAATAAAGATATTATTGTAATTGGGGGATTATCTAACTATTTAAATTATAAAGATCAAGAATATATCAAAAAAATTCTTACTAAATTAAATCAAGATTATCATAAATATATCATTGTTATTGATGAAAATGTTAAAGTATTTATAAATTTAGTTAAAAGAATATATGTTTTAGATAATAAAAATATTGTTTATGAAACAAGTGATTTTTATGATTTAGAATTATATAAATATACTAAAATGCCTAAAATAATTGAATTTATTAATTATGTTAATCAAAATAACAAGATAAATAAAACTTTAGATATATATGAACTTATTAAAGATATTTTTAGGAGTGTATCATGAAAGTAATGCTTACTTTAAGTTATGATGGTTCTAAATTTTATGGATTTCAAAGACAAAAGACTTTAAGAAATGTTCAAGGTGAATTAGAGAGTGCCTTATCAGACATTTTAAATGAAGAAATTATTGTTAAAGGGGCAGGTAGAACTGATGCTAAAGTGCATGCCAAGGGCCAAGTAGTACATTTTGAAACTACTAAAAATATTCATAATTTAAAGGAGAAGTTAAATACTAAATTAAAAGATATTAAAATAAAAAAGGTTAGAGTTGTTAGTGATGAATTTCATGCTAGACATAGTGTTTTAAATAAAACTTATCTATATAAAATTGATTTAAGTGGTAAGAGAGATAATAATTATTATACTCGCATTAGGTATAATTTAGATATTAAGAAAATGAAAGAGGCGAGTAAATTATTTTTAGGAACACATGATTTTCATAACTTTGTGTCTGGGGAAAGAGATAACTATTATTCCACTATTTTTAAAATAAAAATTTATAAATTTAACAATGTTATCTATTTATATTTCAATGGCATAGCTTTTTATCGTTATATGGTGCGAAATTTAGTCGGAGCTCTTATAGATTTAGGAAGAGGTAAAGCCACAATAGAGGATATACAAAGAATGTTAGACGAACCAAATAAACCTAAACTATTACAAACTGCTTTACCAAATGGCTTATATTTGTTAAAAATTAATTATTGAAAACTTAAAATATGATTAATATGGCTTTAGAAGGAAGTTATTATGGAAGAATTTAAATATGTAGTAGAAAATAGTAAGTATGTAAAAATTAACTATGATAAAATTACAGATTTTATTAATGAACTTGAATCTTCTAATTATGAACATTGGTCAAAAGGAATAGATTTACATTTAAGTGAAAAGGAATGGATATTACTTGCGTTTATCATAGAATCTATGAATTTTTGCTTTTGGCAAAAACCTAAATGGAAAATAGAATATCATGGAGAATTAATGAGTGGATCTAATGCTTTGTTTTTCTCTGTGATAAAAAGAGTAGAAAACAACTCTAACTTTTTAAATACTGAATATTTATATAATTTAAAGAAGCAAGACTTGTATGATATTTTTAAATCAGTTGAAGGAAAAGTACCATTATTTGAAGAAAGATATAATAATTTTAAAGAAACCATATCATATATTTATAACAATAAAAATTTTTATGAAGAACTATATAATATAAATTCAGATACACTATTATTGGAATACATAATTAATCGTTTTCCAAGTTTCAATGATAAAAGTGTTTTTAAAGGAAGAACTATTCACTTTAACAAAAGAGCTACTTTATTAGTTAATGACTTATTTTACCTATCTAAAACAATTCATGCAAATTTAGGTAATGTTAATAATTTAAGTGGATGTGCTGATTATGGAATTACCAGGACATTTCGAGATTATGGTATTCTTGAATATTCAGATGAATTAAAAAATTTAATTGATAATGAGAAAGAAATACTACATGATAGTGAGATGGAAATAGAAATAAGAGCTAATATGTTATATGTTATTGAAATAATAAAAGAAAAATTGAAAGAAAAAAATATAATTATTAATTCAGTTGAATTAGATAATTTGATTTGGCATATGGGAAAAAAGAATAAAGGTAAAAAGAGCATAGTTCATCATACAATTACTATATTTTATTAATTTTGTAAAAAATTTGACAATTAAGGGTATTTATGGTACACTAATACCCGTTATTTTGAAAAAGGGGGGTTATGTAATGGGCGATTTAGCAAGTATTACACCAGAAGAAGTAGCTGCTTATATAACTATGGCACGTGAGTTTGGTGTTAATCTTACAATAGAAGAAGCAATTAGACAATTAAGAGCATCTAAATTTATTGATGTTCTTGAAGATGAACCTGTTCCTTCTAAAAGTAGATAAAATAAATAAAAAGGTGAATTGGAAAAGTAAATGCAACCAGCAAATCAAGTAAATAAAATGGAAAAGTAAAAGCAATTTAAAATTGGTAT
>CANQZN010000045.1 GCA_947628365.1 uncultured Bacilli bacterium
TCATTCCTTTATTTTATAAGATAATTATATATTACCCCCCCCGGTGTCAAGTTGTTATCAAAAAAATGTTGTTAACTTGCATTGACATTTTACTTTATTTATTGTTATATTAATGCCGTGATTAACTATGAAAATTATTGGTATTGTCTGTGAATATAATCCATTTCATAATGGACACTTGTATCATTTAAAAAAAGTCAAAGAATTATTTCCCGATTCTTTAATTGTTTTAGTTTTAAATGGTTATTTCATGCAACGAGGAGATGTATCAATTATTTCTAAAAAAGATAAATGTCAAATTGCCTTATCTTTTGGTGTCGATTTAGTTATTGAACTTCCCTTTGTATATGGTACTCAAAGTGCTGATATCTTTGCCTCAGCAAGCGTAAAAATCTTAGAATCATTAAAATGTGATTATATTGTATTTGGAAGCGAATCAAATAATATAGATATTTTAAATAAAATTACTGATTATATGCTAAATAATGAAGAAGAATATAATAAAAAAGTTAAAGAATATTTAGATAATGGAATAAATTACCCTACAGCAATGGCTAAAGCTTTAAATATTGATTTTGAATTTAAATCTAATGATTTATTAGGTATTTCTTACTTAAAAGCTATAAAAAATAATAATTATCATATTAAAGGTATTACTATTAAAAGAACTAATGATTATTTAGATACTACTTCAAATGACGATATCATAAGTGCCACAAATATTAGAAATAAATGGGAAAATAACCAAGATATAAAGAGGTATTTACCAAAATATAGAGAGAAATATCTCAAAAAGATTAATTTAGACGACTATTTTAACTTAATAAAGTATAAAATTATTACAGAAAAAGATTTAAGTATTTATTTAGATGTTGATGAAGGAATAGAAAATAGATTAGTTAAAATAATAGATAATTGTACTAATTTAGATGATTTTATAGCTAAAATTAAATCTAAAAGATATACTCATAACAAAATAAAGCGTATGTTAGTCCATATTTTAATTGGTCTTACTAAAGAAGATAACAAAAAAATAACATTAGATTATCTTAAAATATTAGGATTTAGTAAAAAAGGCCAAGAATACCTAAATAATATTAAGGATAAATTAGATATTCCTATTACAATTAACAAAAAATCATTAGTATATATCTATGAAATAAAAGCATCTAAAATATACGATTTAGTAACAAATGGCGATAATTTGAAGTTTGAACTTAGTAATAAGCCAATCAAATTCTAAAATATCGCCCTTTTTTACGCATTTTAATTGGTACTTGACATTTTTATGTGAAGTGATTATAATAGACGCCATATTCACAAAGGGGGATTTTTTATGAGTGAATTAAATTATGAAGAAATGATTAAAGAATTAAATAACAAATATGATGAATTAAGAAAAGGAAAGGAAGCCATCGAAGAACAAGTCAGAAAATTTAAAGAAGAAACTGACAGAAGAACTAATGAGTTTCTAAAACAAATTTCAGATCTTAAATCTCAATTAGAAAAAGCTCAAGAGAAAAAAATAACTAGTAGTGATTCTTTAGATGTTGATAGTATAATTGCTGAATACTCAAATAAAAAGGTTAAAACAGAAGAAGAAATAGCTAGAGAACATAGCAAAATTATGGAAGAAATTGAAAACAACTTTAGAGCAAGAAAAGAAGCTAATTCTAGTAGAAATATTGCTGAAGGTATTAAAAATTTCTTAACTGAAGAAGTTAGCGAAGAATTAACTGAAGAAACTCCTGAAATTAATGAAACTATAGAACCAGCAACAAATATTACTTCTAAAACAAAAGATATTTTAGACAAAATTGTTGATAGTGCTAAAAATTTCTTATTTGAAGCTGAAGAAAACATTAATAATGCAGTAGAAAATTTAAATGATATTGAAACATTAGATGTAGTTCCAGAAGTTATTGATGATGCTACTCCTGAAGTTAAAGAACCAGTAGAAGTTATAGAACCAGCAAAAGAAAATAAACCAGATTACAATGCATTATGGAATGATGTTAAAGATAAAATTGCTAAAAAAGACACTGTTACTAGTGAACCAGTAGAAGAAGAAACAATTGAAGATGTCCTTGAAGTTGGTGATAATAGCTCCGCTTATGATCCATATAAAGATACTAATGAAGTAAATAATGAGGTTATTGAACCTTTAGTATTAAATTCAAGTAATAATAACAATAATTCTGATACTGAAGAAATTTTAGAAACATTACCTAAATTAGAAGTTACTGGTGATCCAGTAATTGAAGAAATTCCTAATTATGAGTTAAAAAAATTAGAAACTATCGAAGATTATAAAAAAGAACTTGAAGAACAACACAAATTATTAGATGCTTATTATTTTTTAAAAGCTCATGAAAGAAAAAATTCAAAAAGATACATTCATTTCAACTATTTCATTAATCAAATTAGAGCTAACATATATACATATGAAAAGAAAATAGAAGAACTTAAAGAAGCTCAAAAAAGAGAAATAAATGAAACAGTTGAAGAATTAATAGTTACTGATACACCAAATACTACTAGTGTTGATGAAATTGTTTCTAGTGAAAATGTTAATGAAGATGTTACTGAGGATGTTACTGAAGATATTGCTTCTGACGTAGCTGATGATCTAGGTATTAGAAAAGCTAATGATGAATCATATGCTACCGAAGAAATTGATGAAGAAACAGTTAATAATATTACTGAAGAAAATACAATTGATGTTTTAGAAAATTATAATAAACGTTTAAATAAAATAGTAAGAATTATTGAAAGTCTAGAAGCAACAAATAAAGATAAAATTAGAATTGAAAGTGAACTTTCTAAAAGAGTTGACGATACAGAAAGAGCTAAAAACAACTTAAGAACTTTCGAAGAAGATGGAATGTTACTTGCAACTTATAAAAATTCAGCCAACGATTTAAATAATAAAGTGACTAATTTAATTACTAGAATGATTTCTATTACTAATAATGAAGAAAAACAAAATGAATTTAATAAATTACAAAAAGAATTCTATGATTTAGATAATGAAATTGAAAAATATTTACAAACAATACTTAAAAATGATGAAAAAGAATTAATTAGTGTAAATAATAGAATTAAATTATTAAAGAAAGATAGAAAAAATCCTAAAAATAAAGCTGAATTATCATTCTTAAAAGATAAAAAGAAAGCTTTGAAAAAAGAAATAAGAACTATTAATTCATATAGTAGTAATAACTTAATGCTTAAAAAAGTAGTTGTAGGATTATTAGGTACATCTATTTTAGCTACATCAGTAATAGCATTTGCTAGTTGTGCAAGAAATGCTCATAAAGATAGAGATGAATTAGATGATATAATAACTACTACTACATATGATGATGATATGTATACAACTAGTTTAGATGTTGAAATACCTGAAACTACTACATTATTTACAACAATGCCAGAAACAACTACAGTACCAGAAATTACTACAGTACCAGAAACAACTACTGTTCCTACTACTACTATAGAAACTACTACTAAAGTTGAAACTAAAGTTCCTAAAGCTACTACTAAAACTACTACTAAGGCTACTACTACAACTAAAGCAACAACTAAAAAAGTTACAACTACTACAGAAGAAACTGAATATGTAGATGAAGAAGAAGTTGAAGAAGTTTTAGAAAACTTAGAATCATATAATAACTATAATAATGCTTATCGTAATGAATATACAATGGTAACAAATCATTATGGTGTAAGTAATGAATATGCTATTGATTTAGTAAATCGTGCTTATAACATTCAAGATGCAGGATTCTATATGGACGCATCAATTGATGATATTGTTCTATTATTAATTCGTGTAGATAATGGTGAATTAATGGTATTTGATTCTCAAGGTATTAATGATAACATTAATGAAGTTACTACTGCATTTATTACTGGTACTACTAATAATGATGATATTAGAGCTATTAAAGCATTACCATATTTTGTAAGTAGTAATTCTACTACTCGTACTTGGTTAATTGATTATAGTAATATTTTAGTCGATATATTAAATAATCCAAATAATTCTTCATACAAACTAAATGCTATTAATTACTTATATTCACTTGCTGATTATATAAAAGGTATGTACTTTGGGGGAAGATTTGTAAGTCAAAAAGAATATACTGCTGCAACAACATTCTATATGATGTATAATTCATTCGTAGTTCCTACTGAAGCATTACTTTATGATGAGTCTGTTGTAAATTATTACAATGAAGTATTAGATGAGTTAGATAAGTTATTTGACGAGGTTTATGAAGTAGTTTGTGGAAATACAGTATTAGTTCTTGCTCCTACTGAAGGACATTATATAGAGGAGGAAACAGAATATGTACGTTGAATCAAATAAAAAAGAAATAAATTGGGGAAATGTAATTAAAAAAGGTATTTTAATTATCCTTGGCATTTTAGTTATAATTTTCATCATTTGGTTATTCAATAGAGGAAATTCTAATAAGATTAATGTTAATAATGGTAATAATAGCAATAACTCAACTATTAATGAATCTTTCTATTCCAATGACTTTATTGATAATTATCGTTATTTCCATGATACAGCTAAAGAATATTTCTTAATTAGTGAACTTCCTCAAAATGGTCAAACACTTAAATATACCTTAAAAGAATTAATTGACAGAGGTTTAATATTACCATTTGGTTACCAAGGAAAAACTTGTGATTTTGAAGCAAGTTATGCTCTTGTAACTAATGTAAATGGTGAATATAAATTAACAATTACTCTTGTATGTGGTACAGAAGTTGCTAAAACAACTGAAGAATTAGGTTGTAATCAATTATGTACTGGTGGATCTTGTCAAAATACACCAAGTACTCCAGAGGAACCTGATGAAGAATTAGTAACTGAATATGAATATAGACAACCATATACTACAAGTGAAAAAGTATATACTTGTCCAAGTGGTTATACTAAAGCTACTCAAAATGGTCAAGTAGTATGTATTAAGACTGACAGTACTAGTACTAAAGCTACTAAAGTAGTTACTTACTATTGCCCTACTGGTTATGATAAATCAGGAGAAGGTGCAAATACAAAATGTACTAGTAAAGAAGACAAAGTAGTTAATGCTGAACAAGTTGTTGACTATGTATGTGAAAATAAAGATTATGTTAAAGTTGGTGAAGGAGAAAACACTAAATGTTATAAGAAAACAACTGACACTGTACCAGCTAAATCTTATCCAGTTTATTCTTGTCCAAGTGGATACAAATCAAGTGGTACTGGTGTTAATATGAAGTGTTCTAGAACAGTAACTATTGAAACTCCAGCAATTCCAGTTCCAACTAGTTGTCCTACTGGATGGCAAGAAAATGGTAATATTTGTTCAAAAATAGTTGACGCTATTCCACAATGTAATAATGGTTATAGTTATGATGCTTCATTAAAAGCATGTGTAAAAGTTGTTCCTCCTACTGCTATTCCTTATACAACATATAATTGTAATGGTATTGGTGGTAGTCTTGTTGGTAATGTATGTCGTACAACTGAAATCGTTGATCTTCCAAGATATCAAGATATGCCAAATTGTCAATATTTAGGTGTATTCCAAAGTCCAACATGTTCATCTAAAAACTGTAATGTCAACGTTCATAGATTCTCTTGTCCAGTTGATACACCAGCAAACCAAGTAACAAATTATAATTATGTTTGTCCAAGCAATACCGTTAAATCATCAGGTTATGGTATTAATACCACATGTACAATTAAAGATAATAATCAATTAACTTATACTTGTACTGAAGGTCAACCTTATGGTGTTGGTAAATGCTTAATTACTTCAACTAAGGCATCTGCATCTGTTTGTCCTGATGGTTTTAATCCTAAAGCTGATGGACAACAAGGTATGTGTTATAAAGATGTTACAGACACTACTAATCCAGTTGTAAGTGATACAAAATATTATTGTGAAAATTCTAATTATCATTTAGATGGTAAAACATGTTATAAAACAACTGAAGATACACAACCTGCTACTAAAAAGGTTACTTATAAATGTAGTGAAGGTAAATTAGATGGTACTAAATGTATTCTTGAAAAAGGTACAACTAACGCTATTAAAAATACTGAATATACATGTCCTAGTGGATTTACAAAATATAATATAGGTGCCTCTTCTACTTGTGTAAAGAAAACAACAGGCACTGCTAATCCAACAGTATCTACACAAAATGTTACTAAATATAAGTATCAATGGAGTGCTGAAACTTCTCTACCTGGTTGGGAAAGAACAGGCAAAACAAGACAAAGTAAAGTTAGTTCAAAATAACGAACTAACTTTTTTCTTGGTGTAAAGTAACTATCAAATAGTAAATATCCTACATTTTAAGTGTTATACTAATTATAGGTGGTAAGTATGAAAAAGCGAAAATTAAAAACGTCTGTTTATATATTCATTATTTTAATATTAGTTATAATATTGTGTTGTATCTTTATTTTTAAATCAACTGGTTCGAAAAAATATTATAGTAAAGAGGCTATCAATTATATTAAAAAAGAAAACATTAAAAATATCTATCAATATGATTATTCTAAAACATTAGATGAAGTTATTAAAAGTAATAATTTCAATGCTAGTTATTTAGATGAATATTTGAATATTACTTATCAAGATCAAACAGACTTTATAAGTAAATTAAATAATTATTTAAGTATAGGTTATTCAGCTAATGAAATTAATAATATATTTAAATTAAGTCTTAAAAATCAAGACAAATTATTATCTTTAAGTAAACAAAATGATTTTATTAAATATGTAGGTATTAAAAATTTTAATATTAATAATTTAGATAGATATAATAAGTATTTAGAAGAAAATAATAAAGATATTCAAACAACAGTAACTTATGTCAATATTAATTTAGATAAAGAATTTTATACTGATAGTATTGAGATTAACCCAGATGATGATTTAACAGTGATAGTTAATAAATATCATCATTTAGCTAAAGATTATGTACCTAAAGATATGGTAGTTTTATTTGATAGTAATAGAGGGGCTAAAATGATTAAGGAAGCAGCAGATGCTTATAAAGATTTTATTGAAGGAGCTAAGAATGCTGGCATCACTTTAGAAAGTACTACAGCTTATCGTTCTTATAGTTATCAAAATACATTATATACTAATTATGTTAATGAAGATGGCAAAGAAAAAGCCGATACTTACTCTGCTCGTCCTGGATCCTCTGAACACCAATTAGGTTTAGCAGTAGATTTAAATGATCCTAATGTTTCTGGTTCTAGACTTGATGATAAAGATTATGAATGGATATTAAATAATTCTTATAAATATGGTTTTATAGTAAGATATACTAAAGATAATGAACCTATTACTGGTTATATGGAAGAACCTTGGCATATTAGATACTTAGGTATTGATTTAGCTACTAAAGTTTATAATTCTAAATTAACTTATGAAGAATACTATGACTTATATATTGCTGAATATTAAAAGAGATATTAAACTTAATAAAATATCTCTTTTTTATATTCTATAATATCATTAAATTCCCTAGGATATTTAGTATTTAATTTTAATATTTCTTTCGTAATAGGATGAATAAATTCTAAATAACTAGCATGCAAACATAATCTTTTAACATTTTTATTTTTGATATTACTATATTTTTTATCCCCTACTAAAGGATAACCTATATCATTTAATTGTACTCTAATTTGATGTTTTCTTCCCGTTAATATAGTAATTTTTAATAAACTAAATTGTTTATTAGTAGCAAGACTTTCATATTTAGTTATTGCTAAATCACCATTTTTATCTTTAGTAGAATAGACTAAATGAGTTTTAGTTTCTTTTAAATAAGATTTTAATATATCTTCTTCATTTTGAGTAACACCATTAACTATGCCTAGATATACTCTTTTTACATCATCCCAGTTATCTTGTAATAACCTTTTTACTTTTTCATCTTTGGCAAAGATAATTAAACCAGATGTATCTTTATCTAAACGATGAACAATAAAGACTTTATTATTTTTATTCTTTTGTTTTAAATAAAGAAGGACTTGATGATATAAAGTATTTTCTTTTTCATATTCTGTACTAATAGTAAGTAAGCCACTTTTTTTATTAATAACAATTAAATATTTATCTTCATAAACTATATCTAATTTTTCTTTTTTCATCATAAATATATTTTAACAAATTAGAACAAAGAAAAAAAGCATTTCTGCTTTATTTCTTATCTCCTATCTTTTTTATGGCATCGATTATTTCGATTGGTAAACAAAATACTACGGTATTTGATTTATCACCACTTATATCACTTAATGTTGATAAAGTTCTAAGATGAAGAGCACCTGGAGTTTTTGCCATTATTTCAGCTGCTTTAGCTAGGTTATTAGATGCTTCTACTTCACCTTCAGCTTTAGTAACTACTGCCAATTTTTCTCTTTCTGCTTCAGCAGCAATTGCAAGAACTCTTTTCATATCTTCAGGTAAAGATACATCCTTAAGTTCAACATTTTCAACTTTTATTCCCCAAGGGTCAGTTGCTGCATCAATTATTTTACAAATTTCAGTACTAATTTTATCTCTTTCAGCTAGTAGCTCATCTAATGAAACAGAACCAACAACATTACGCATTGTTGTTTGAGCAAGTTGACCAACAGCATAAGAAAAGTTTTCAACTGCTAATATCGCTTTAGAAGCATCAAATAATTTATAATAAATAACAGCATTAATTTGTACAGAAACATTATCTCTCGTAATTGCTTCTTGGGCTGGAACGTCTACTGCTTTTGTTCTAATATCTACTTTACGATAAGATTCAATTACTGGTAATACTATTTTCCAACCAGGATTCATAATACGTGCAAATTTACCAAATCTAAATTTAACTCCTCTTTCATATTCGTTAATTTGTTTAATTGAACACAAGATGATAACAATAACAAAAACTAAAATTCCTAATAATAAATCCATAATTTACTCCTTATTAATATATATTTTTATTTTTCTTCTTTTATTTCTTCTTTTTCAGTTTTTTCTTTTTTAGGTAATGCTTCTTTTCTTGATAAATTTAAACGACCTCTATTATCATATCCTAAAGATTTAACGATAATTTCATCACCAACTTTAACAATATCACTTGGTTTATTAACTCTCTTATCATCAAGTTGGGAAACATGAACCATACCTTCACAACCAGGCCAAAGTTCAACAAAACAGCCAAAATCTTCTACTTTAATGACTTTACCTGTATAGATTTTACCAGTTTCAACTTCTCTTATGACACTTTCAATCATTTCTCTTGTCTTTTTAATTATTTCTTTATCTTTATGATAAATGATAACACGACCATCATCTTCTAAATCAACTTTAACTGCATCTTTATCATTAACTGTTTTAACATTACTTGCTTCCAAAATAATCTTAGTAATCATTTCGCCACCACGACCAATGACATCTTTAATCTTTTCAGGATCAATATTAAATGTTTCAATCTTTGGTGCATAAGGACTTAATTCTTTTCTTGGTTCTTTAATAATAGTTTCAAATAAATCTAAGATTTGCATTCTCGCTTTTTTAGCTTGAGCTAAAGCTTCACTTAAAATATTTTTATTAACACCATCTATTTTAATATCCATTTGTAAAGCACATATACCTTTTCTTGTACCAGCAACTTTAAAGTCCATATCACCTAAATGGTCTTCCATTCCTTGGATATCTGTAAGAATTGTATATTTATCATTATTAGTAATAAGACCCATAGCAATACCAGCAACTGGTGCTTTAATTGGTACCCCAGCAGCCATTAAAGAAAGACATCCAGCACATATACTTGCT
>CANQZN010000046.1 GCA_947628365.1 uncultured Bacilli bacterium
CTCAGTTGGTAGAGCAACTGACTCTTAATCAGTGGGTCTAGGGTTCGAATCCCTAAGGGGACACCAAATTTGATATTAACTCGGACCTACATGGTTCGAGTTTTATAATAATAGGTGATAAAAATGGTTATTGATTCACATATGCATATTAATAGTCAAGTTTTAGAAAATAAAGATAGATTTATTCAAGCAATTAATAATAATTCTTTAATTGATAAGGTTATTAATGTGGGTTTAGATCTTCCCTCTTCTAAAGAAACAATAGATATAGCTCAAGTAAACTCAAAATTTTATTCTGCAGTTGGTATCCATCCATTATATACAAAACCAACAAATTTAAATAGTTTATATGACTTAGCTAGTAATGAGAAAGTAGTAGCAATTGGTGAAATTGGTTTAGATAATACTAAAGATAATTTAGAGGAACAAATTAAATATTTAACTGAACAAATATTAATAGCTAATAAACTGCATTTGCCAGTAATAATACACTCTAATAATTGTAACAAACTAATAATTTCTATTTTTGAAAACTATGTAAAACCCCAATATGGCTGTATCTTTCATTGCTTCCAACCCAATCTAGAAGATTTAGCATACTTAGTTAATAATGGCTTTTATATATCTTTCGCAGGAAAAATAACATATAAAACTGCTAAAAAATCTTTAGAAGTAGCTCGTGAAGTTCCTAATAACTTATTTTTGGTAGAAACTGATAGTCCCTACATCTCACCAGAACCAGTTATTAATGAAATCAATGAAACTGCTAATATTAAATACATAATATCTAAACTTGCTGAGATAAAGCAAACTAGTTTTAACGATATTGCCAAAATTACTAATGAAAATACTAGAAGACTATTTAGAAAAATAAAATTATAGTAACTTGTAAAAAAGTCGCTTTTATGTTATTATGAATATGGCAAGAAGACTTGCATAAAATAAAAAAGGGAAAAACTTAACAGTGCAATGTTGAGCGCTTACCAATATTTGGTTTTTGCACTTAATCTTGTTAGATTGAGTGCTTTTCTTTTACATAGTTACTATATTACAAAAGTAAAAAGTAAGGCTATAAGTAAAAAGATAATAAGTATAAGTGAAAAAATTAAAAAATCTTTCTTAGACATACTATCAGCCTCCTTCCATTTAAGAAGTTGGCAAGCACTCAACTGTTAAATTTTCCCTATAAAAATTATATCAAACGTTTGTTTTGCATACAATAGAATTTCAATTCATTTTATAAATTTTTTAATCAACATCAAACCTAGCTAATATTTGAGCTGGGGTTTTTCTTATAGTATTATATACCGGTATTAAGCCAACAATTACATTAAAGATTAAAACTACTATTAAACTAAATAGATAAATTGGAATATTTACAACATACATATTACCTATATATGGAACATTTCTAAAGCAATACAAGATGTATGCCATAAATGTTATACCAGGAATACTAGCCATTATAGTAATAGCAATTATTTCACCAGAAAACATTTTATAAATATCTAACTTTTTAATACCTATTGCTCTATAAATACCTACTTCTTTTATTCTTGATAAGAAAGATGATCTAATCATAAGAAGTATTTCAATTAAAGATATTCCTAAAATAATACCTGAAATAGTTAATATACCAACATTAGTGTCATGTCTACTCTCTAAATATTGTTCTTTGGCGTATAAATATGAGTCTTGAATATTAATTTTAGCATTTCTAAATAATTTTAAAGTATTTTCTTTATTACGACAATATATACTTAATTTATTAGTTTGATTTATTAAATTATATTTAACTGTATTATTATTTACTAAATAACTATATAAATCATTATCATCTATATTTTCATAATAACCTACTACTTTATAATTATGATTATTAAATTTTACATTACTATTAATGCTATAGGTATCTTCAAGTGACTTATTAATTACTGTTTCATAATCATTTTTAGGTAAATTACCTTTAACTAATTTGACCTTTTCATCTATTACTAAACTATAATCTAATAATAAATTATTCTCTATTTTAGCATCTTCATAATAGTACTCTACGTTATCAGATACAGTATTGGCAATCATATTAATAAACATATCTTTACTTGCATAAACATTTGGTTCCTTTTGGCAAGTTATACCAACAATCTTAAAAGCAGACATATTTTGTAAATAAATATCATGATTTAAGAAGTCATTAAGACTAGTAAAACCGGCTTCTTTTAAATCAGCACTTTTCATAAAATTATCTAATACCATTTCATCAATTACTAACTCATAATTATTACTAGGCATTTTACCCATTACTAAATCTTCATTTTTTATTTTGGCAATATCTGATAAAGAGGCAGAAAATGTTCTACTGATAAATTGAGTTTGTAAATATTTATCAAAATAGATATTAAAATTAATAATACTATCACTAGGTAAAATATATTCTATATTACTATTATTTTCATATTTTAAATAATCTTCTACAGTTATATCACTTTTAGTTACTGTCAAATATTCCCTATTCATAGTAACAAAGTCTTCATCTTTTATATTAGTCACAGCAAAAATAGATGCTAAGGCATAAAAGATAAACATTCCAGATAATATAAAACCACCTAGTAAAACTTTCTTAAAAAATGGATAGTCTAAAACTTTTTTAAAGCCATAACTAATATATGAACCAAGATGAAAGATACTACTATATTTTTCTTTTATATTAGTATTAGAAATACTAGCTATATCAAAATCTTTATCTAAATCCTGAACATTTTTAATTTCTTTATAATGATCATTAATAAGTTCAATATTACTATTATTTTCTACTACTTCTATTTTATTATCATTAACACTTTCAATATAAATACTACCATTTTTAAAGACAATATTAAGATCTAACTTTTCATTACTGTTACGATAAACATTAATATTTATATTATCTTTTTTAATATTTTTTATATCTTCATAATCTTTTAGATAAATACGATTTTCAATTTCATAATTTAAATTATTATTATTTTTATTCTCATAATCTTTTTCTACTAAACCATCTTTAAGTTCTATTATTCTTGTTGCATAAAATCTTGCTAGTTCTTCTTCATGAGTAACTAAAATAACTAAATATTTTTCTGAAATACTCTTAATAATATTTATTATTTCTAAACTATTTTTACTATCAAGATTACCAGTTGGTTCATCTGCAATAATTATTTTTGGGTTTTTAACTAAGGCTCTAGCTATTCCTACTCTTTGTCTTTCGCCACCAGATAACATACTTGCTGGTCTATTTTTATAACGAGCCATATTAACTTTCTCAAGAGCATAAATAACTCTTTTATCAATTTCACTCTTATCTTTTATACCAATTAATTTTAAAGACAATGCGACATTATCAAATACTGTCATATTATCAATTAATTTATAATCTTGAAATATATAGCCAATATTTAGGGTACGAATTTCATCTACTTTACTACTACTTCTCTTAGTAATTTTTACTCCATCAATATAAATATTACCACTATTTACTTTATCAAGACCACCAATACTATTTAAAAGAGTTGTTTTGCCACACCCAGAAGGGCCTAAAATAGCTACTAAACCAGTATTATTAAATTCTAGAGTTGTATTATTAATTACATGTATTTCATTTTTCTTATGTCTATTAAAATATTTATCAACTGATTCTAACTTTATCATCCTTATAACCTCTCTCCATATGTTTTAATAATTGAATTTTTAAATATTTTGCGACCATATCTTAAGGCCATTAATAAAGATAATAGAATTAAGATTAAATATACAAATAAATATTCTTTTAAACCAATATATTTAGTCATTTTTGTTAAATAAGCAAATTTAATAATATTATTTTTAACGAGTATTGCAAATATGACAAACAATGTATAAGTAAATGTCGCTAAAGTAATTAATTCGTTCATTAAAATATTAACGCAAACTTTTTTTGTACTGCCTAAAGTTCTTAGGGTTGTATAATAACTATTCCGTGATTTATAGATAATCTTCATAATAAAATATGAGATAAAGAATAAAGTAATAACTAAAGCCCCAATAACAATTAATCTAAATATTTTGAAGATATTCATAATCATTTCCGCATCATTTCTTTTTGATTCTCTTAATGCTAAAGTATTAAAACCTAAATCATTTAAATCCTTACAAGCTAACTCTACATCTTTTACTTCTTTTACATAAACACTACTTTGATAAGATGCATTATTAAATAATTTATTATAATCTTTTTCATTTATGTAAAGAGATATATATGAATTATCTACTTGTCCATCTATTAAATCTTTACTATTATTTTCACTTACTACTTTACTTACCTTAAGTGCTATATTATCATTATGATAAATATTAGTGGCATTTAAATTAACTATACTATTAAAACAATTATAATTATTACAATAACCATTTAAATTATCTTTAAGATATACTTCTCCCTCTGGTACTTTATTACTAATGCCAATTCTATTATCATAAACATTTAAATAATTTTTATTAATATTTATCTTTAATTTATTTGCATTTATATTAGTACTATAATTAATTAATTGCATTAAATTATCTGAGAATATAAATTCATAAGAATATTCACTTAAACTACTATCATAAACTATGCCAACTACTTTACCTCTAAAACTAACATTTTCATCACTAAAAGCATAAGTTCCTTTTAATACTTCTTCTTTTTCTTCCTTTAAATAATAACTATCTGGATTACCAATTACAATTATTTCATTATCCCCATTAATATTCTTTCCATAATCAACATTAGTAACTTTATCTTTTCTTAAATAGCCATCTAAATAAACATGGCCATTTTGCATATAAACAGAATAATCATTATATAAATCATTTTTAACTATATATTCTATATTAGATAGTTTTTCTATACTTTGATATTCACTCTCAGTTATTGGTGATTTATCTTTTTTATTAATAATTATTCTTTTATCCGTATCATCCATAAAATAGGAACTATAAGAATAATTTATTTCTTCATATTCAGCTATTTTTAAACTACCATAATTACTTATTAAAGTTACGGTAATAAGTAGATAAATTGCAAACATTAATAGAAATTTTATTGGTATATTAAAAGCATTTCTAACTCCTAGAATTACTTTATTTATCCAAGTGATATTATTTACATCTCTACTCTTAATTTGATCATCTAAATCTATTTTTTTAATAACTTTATTTTCTAAAATTTTCCCATCATGCATTCTAATTAATCTAGTTGCGTATTTTTCTATTTCAGCTTTATTATGAGTAACAACAATAACTAATTTATCTTTTGATACTTCATATAATAATTTAAGTATTTCACTGGATGCTTTGCTATCTAATGCTCCAGTTGGCTCATCACAAACAATAATTGGGGTATCATTAGCAAGTGCTCTTGCTATGGCTACTCTTTGCTTTTGACCGCCAGATAATTTAGATACTAAAGTATGACGATATTTTTTTAAACCAACTTTATTAATTAAATCTTCAATAATAGGTTTAATTTCCCTTTTATCTCTGCCGTTCATAAGCATAGTTAATTCGATATTTTCATAAACAGTATAACTATTAACTAAATTAAAATTTTGAAAGATATTGCTAACATAAGAACGACGATAATTAAGATAATCTTCTTCTGTATAATGGCTGGTTTCTTCCCCATTTATATACATTTCCCCGTCTTCATAAGTATCAAGACCAGATAAAACATTTAAAAGGGTACTTTTACCAGAACCTGACTCACCAGTGATAACGACAAACTCACCAAGATTTAAATCTAAATTAACTTTAGTAAAACCAGATGCAATCATACCATCTTGATAATAATATTTTGATACATTTTTTAACTTTAACATAATATCACCTTCACAATTTAATTATATAGCAAATTTATATTTAATACCATAAAATATATCTGCTTTATGACATTATTAAAAAATGTTTTTTAACTATTTACAAGAGATACGACAAAACTTATCAAAATTAGACATTTTTCCAAAAGAAAAAATAGTCCAAAGACTATTTTATAATTTAATCATGTATGGTTCAGTAGTTGTTCCTTTACCAGATATTTCGATATCATTATTTAGGTAGAATACTGGACGTACGAGCAAATAAGATACAAAAGTATCTCCACCAGCTGATCCCGCACCATGCAAAATACTTGCGGTCTGACCACCAGCTATAGGATTCCAGCCCATGCGAGCCATTGTCCATTCACTATCATATATTAGTTCTGAATCGTTTTGTAATAATTGTATCCAGCCATTTCGACATATTTCATAAGTATTTTTAAGAATCAAACAATTTGCTTCATCACTTACAGAATAATAATAATCATGAAAATACATTAAACTGACTTTTGACTCAAAAGATTTACTCCATTTTTCATTAGTATGTACTACATAATAAGTTGTTTGCTGAAAATATGGTGATCCTTCAAAATCTATTAAATGTGATTGTACATTAGAATCTTCTTTATTTGCTTTTTCATACCACATTGTTCCCTCCCGACCAGTTTCTATTAAATATAAATCTTCTCCAGTTCGTTCTGTTCCTGTTGTATTATCAACCCAAGAGTCACCATACGTCCAAATATTATTTGATATCTTGCCTTCCCAACCTGCTGGAACATAGTTATTATTTTTTAAATATTTGTCGCCACTTATCGCCTCAAATATATTACTTTCTGGAAATTCAATATCTGTATCGTCATCTGTATACCATTGATAAGTATCTTCCAAAGCTTCCTTTTTAATTACTTTTAATCTTCCTTCTGGAGTTACACCAATTATTCTATACATATATTGATCTTGATGATTTAAACAATTTTGTTGGTCGTCTGTCCCAAAACATATATAGTTATCTGTTACCTGTTCAGCTGAACCTTGATAACGGAACATACCACCTTTTAATTCTTTACTTAATGTTCCAGAAGTACTAGTATTTCTTAAAGCAAGTTCTATTTTACTTGTACCATATAATTCACATTTAGTAACCTCTGTATTAATATTAACATTTAAAGTTTTATTAGCTAAATC
Organism: uncultured Bacilli bacterium; assembly: GCA_947628365.1. Lineage (GTDB taxonomy): Bacteria > Bacillota_I > Bacilli_A > RF39 > UBA660 > SIG200. The sequence goes on from CANQZN010000046.1 coordinate 7,062, forward strand.
TACTTGATTATTGCCATTATTAGTTATTTTTAAAGCCCCGCGAATAAAATCATTACTATTATTAATTAAAGTAATATTTCCAGTTAATTCTTTACTTTTGGTACTTTGTAATTCAGTCAAATCAATATTTTTTAAAAGATTACCATATTGTAAATAAATACTAGCATCTCCCTCTTGCAAACTTTCTAACATAGTAGAGCCTTCATCTATTGAAATGGTTACCTTTACTTCACAATTATAGGAAGCTCTTGCATCTCCTCCAGTTGCTTTTAGTTCTGCTAAAGAAACTATATTTTCCGTCTTTTCATAATTTTTATTATCATCTTCTGTTGCATAATAATCTTGCTTATTATTTTCTCCCATATCATTTGGGTTAATTGTTATATGTAGTTTAGATACTTGTTGATTTAGAGCAATATTGTCAATTGCTGATGTTGTTGCTTTAACATTTGTTTTTGAAGAATTATTAATTATATTACCCGTAAAATAAGCATATGTTGCTCCCACTACAAGAATTAATAAAATTAATGCTACTACTATAATTGTTATAGTTTTTTTATTATTATTTGTTTCCATATGATTACTCCCTTTATTAATATGACCATTTTTATTATTATTAATCATATTACAACTCATCTATTGTTAATTAAATTCTACAACACTTATGTTTATTAGTCAATTGATACCAAAGAAAAAAGTGTTAAAATTTAACACTCATTTACTTCTTACTAGATTATATACATCATTATGAATATCGGTAATTGAACGCATTTGTTCATCTTTAACACACTCTACTTTATCCCAATGGAAATAGTCGGCGACAAACAAAGCATTTTCATAAACTTTTCTTAAGAATTCTAAATTGCGTTCATGAATATCATTAGTTACGCCCGCATTATGTTCTCTCTTGCTTCTTAAATTATTTACTATATCAAAGGATGCATTTAAGAAAATAATTTGATCTGGTTCTTTAATACCAATTTTATTATATTCTAAATCTAACATATAATTGATAGCTTTTTTTCTTTCTTCTATATCTTCAATTAGAGCTGTTTGATAGATTAAAGTAGAAGTTGTATAACGATCAAGTAAAATTGTTTCTCCTTCTTCATACTTTTCTTTTAAATCTTTATACCAAGTAATAGCTCTATCAATAGCGTAAATAGAATTAACAAAATATGGTGATAATTCACTAGGGCTACCATATTCTCCTTTTAAATATCTTGATGCCATTTCGCCTTGATAAGAGTCATAGGTTGGAAAATGATGATGATAAACTTTTTCACCATCTTTTTCTAAATGTTCAATTAATCTTTCTATTTGTGTAGATTTACCAATACCATCACAAGCACCCTCAATTACTATTAACTTTCCTTTTTCCATTTAATCCTCCTATAATTTAAGTTTTCTTAATTCTTCTTTTTCTTCTTCTAATTTAATTCTTTCTTTATTTACTAAATCTTCTGGTGCTCTCTTAACAAAATTTTCATTATTAAGTAAATTTTGTCTTTTTAAAATTGATGCTTCTAATTCACTTATTAGTTTTTCTTTCTTAAGTAAGTCTTCTTCAGTGATTTCTTTTTCATAATAGATAGTAGCACTATAATTTTTCGTATCAACTTTAAATTTAGTAATATCTAAAGTATCTTTAGTAATCTTATCTTGTAATTTAAGCATTTTAATAATTATATCTTCATTAAAATTAACATTAACTTTATAATTACCAACAATATTATTTTCTTTAACTATATTACGATAACTCTTAATAAAATCAATTATTTCGTTTATTTTTTCTACACTATCATTAAATACTAAATTTTTATCATATTTAGGATATTCACTAATCATAATATTTTCATCTTTTATAGGTAAATATTCATATATTGCATCAGTAACATAAGGCATAAAAGGATGTAACATTTTTAAAATATTAGTTAATGTATATAATAAAGTACTCTTAGTATTTAGATCATTAATATTAAATTTAGCCATTTCAATATAATTATCACAGAAATCATCCCAAATAAATGAATAAAGAATACTACCAACTGTATTAAATTCAAACTTATCCATATATTTAATAACGTCTTTAATAGTTTTATTTAGTTTAGTTAAAATCCATTTATCAGCGTCATTTAAATTATCTAATTTAATTTCTTTAACACTTTCAATATTCATTAAAACAAATCTGGAAGCATTCCATAATTTATTGATAAAGTTCCAAGTAGATTTTAATTTTTCTTCGTCAAATCTTAAATCAGCACCAGGTGCAGTAGATGTTGTTAAATAATATCTTAAGGCATCAGTACCATAGATATCAATCATATCCATTGGATCTACACCATTACCTAAAGACTTACTCATCTTTCTTCCTTCTTTATCTCTAATTAAACCATGGATAAGACAATGTTCAAATGGTCTTTGGTGCGTAAACTCTAAAGATGAGAAAGTCATTCTGCATACCCAGAAGAAAATAATGTCATAGCCAGTAACTAGTGTATTAGTAGGAAAATAACGATTATATAAATCTAAATTATTTGGCCAACCCATGGTAGCAAATGGCCATAAAGCACTAGAAAACCATGTATCAAGGACATCTTCATCTTGGCACCATCCATCACCCTCTGGTGGGTTAATACCAACATATACCTCATCATCTTTATACCAAGCAGGTATTCTATGAC
>CANQZN010000047.1 GCA_947628365.1 uncultured Bacilli bacterium
AGAAAATAATAAAATACCATATAAGGGATATACATTGAATGAAACAATGACAAAATGTATAGATAATAATGGTAATGTAGTAAATGAAGAGATAGCTTATGAAAATGGAACAATAACAATAAGTACAGATAGAACAATCTATTGTTATTTATATTTTGATAGAGAAGATGTGATAAAAGATTTAAGTGGACAAAATCATAATGGCAAAAATTATGCGGTAGAGTGGACAGAAGAAGGAATAACAACAAGTACAAAAGATGCAAATGGTTATATAGATTGTGGACTTGAAGATCATAATTTTGAAAATACCATAACAATGATAACAAGAGTAAAATTCAGTGATTTAACTGGTGAACAAGATTTTTTTGGCAATTGGGACACTGCAGGTGGAGGACTATTATTAAGAGAAAAGAAAATTGAATTATGGCTACATATAAGCGGTGATTATGAAAAAATCTATTCAGATGAAATCAAATTAGATTCATATTATACTATAGTTGGTGTTTACGATGGTAATGAAATGAGCATATATATTGATGGTAAAAAAATAAGTAGTAGTCAAGTTAATGGTAATATACAATCAATTAATATGCCAATATTATTAGGAGGAAACCCAACACAAAATGGAGCACCATATAACGTTTCTTACACTACTTTTACGGATGCTCTAGTTTTTGATTCGGCACTAAGTGAAACAGAAATTCGAGAATATTTTGGTGAGACAATAGATAAAGACAAAGTTCTTAATAAGTATGTTAATACTGAATCAGATCAAAAGTTATTACTATATTATAAATTTGACTAATTCTAATGAATAAAAAAGTCAATAGTTAATCATTATTATCTTAGGTGATAAGTAATGAAAAAATTAATTATTGGCTTATTTTTATTGGTGGTAATTAGTGTTTCAATTAATGAAAAAGAACATTTTTTAATACCAGATGATGCAATTAGATTTAGAATTATTGCAAATAGTGATAGTAAAGAAGATCAAGATTTAAAAATAAATATAAAAAATAATGTTGAAAAAGAAATATATAAATTAATTGGTAATGCTGAAAATATAGATGATGTTAGAAAATTAATTACTAATAACATAGATAAAATTGATAATGTAATGAAAAAATACAATGTATCTTATGATATAAATTATGGTAATAATTATTTTCCTGAAAAAGAATATAAAGGTATTAGTTATAAAGAAGGAAATTATGAAAGTTTAGTAATTACTTTAGGTAATGGTTTAGGTCATAATTGGTGGTGTGTTTTATTTCCTCCCTTATGTTTGCTTGATGAACAAGAGAATTTGGATAATGCTGAGTATGAATTATATGCCTCTAAATTAATTAATAAATTTGTGAAAAATTAATATATTTTATTAAGGTGATAATGTGTCTATAATAGTTTCTTTATTTTTAATAGGAATATCTCTATCTATGGACACATTTTCTATTTGTTTAAGCATAGGTACCTTTAATATAAGTAAACAAAAGATTATATTTTTATCATTACTTGTAGGTATCATGCATTTTTTTATGCCTCTTTTTGGTAATATTTTAGGTAATAAAATAATTACGTTTTTAAATATTAATTGTGATTTTTTATTAGGGGTAATTCTTTTATTTATTGGTATTGAAATGACTATTGATTTAATCAAAAAAGAAGATAAGTATTTTAATCTTAATTTACTCAATATGTTTTTGGTATCAATTTCTGTTAGTTTAGATAGTTTTTCAACTGGACTTGGGTTACAAGCAATTACTAGTGATATTATTTTAGCTGGTGTTATTTTTAGTTTATGTGCAGGATCATTTACATTTATGGGACTCATTATTGGTAAATATTCAACCGAAAAATTAGGTATATATGGTAATATCTTTGGTATTATTTTATTGTTTATCTTAAGCTTTTTGCATATTTTTTAATTGCTTTGAATAAAAACTTTTAAATTTTCTCAATATATTAATAGTTGGTGATATATTTGGAAAATATCAAAGATAAATTATCTAGTTTAAAAAATAAATTTATAGAGTTTATGGATACTTTAAAGAGAAGTACAATACTAGCCTGGCATAAATTTAAAATAAATATGAAAGACCCAGAAAAACGGGGTAAATTACTAAGTGCAGTCTTTATTTTAATTGTTATTAACTTATTTATTATTAACATTTTTGTTACACATAGTTATTATACAGATACAGCCGGAATACCTTTTGTTCATGCTAAAGTAGGTAATATGTTTTATAACAATTATGATTATGTACTTTTAGTTTACTTAGAAAATTCCGATGCTTCAGGAAATGGTAATGGGGAATATCATTTAACTTCTTCAATACCACAGTATGGTTATACTTATAGTGGTTATCGTTGTAGTAATAATTCGGTTTTAACTTATAATGAAGATACAAGATTAACAAATGTTACTTTAAAAGAAAAAGATATCTGTTCCGTATTTTTTAATCTAAAAGAAAGCATCGATTTAACCGTTAAAATTATGTTAGAAGATGCAGTTGGTAGTGATCATTATGTTGTGAATAATATCATCCCAGCCTTTGGTTATGAATTTAGTAGTTATGAATGTACTAGTGGTGGAACACTAGAATATGATAGTGAATTACATAAATTTAAAATGTCTAGTAATAATAAAGACTATTGCAGTGCTTATTTTAAGAAAAAACAAGAAGATGTCATTGCTAATATTTATGTAAGCAATAATACAAACAATGATAGTTTTACGCAAGTAGAAACAATTCCTAATAATATAACTTATAGTCTTAATACAGATAGAAGTAGTTGTGTAAATAAACAAAATGAAAGGAAAGAGGTAAATATTACCTATCAAGATGGTTATGTTAATGTTTTAACTGATGAGATAGTCACATGTAATATTTACTTAAATAGAAATGAATAAATATATATCAAAAAGAACTTTTATAATTATTAATGCAATTTTACTCTTATTAGAAATAATTATGTGTTATTTAATTATTACTCATTTTTTGTCAAATACTATAATTTCTCCCTTGGCAGTTTAATGTAAAAAGTAATGTCATTATATTGACAAAATGCCTTTAAAATAGTATTCTAAATCTAGAAAAGCCGAAGATTTTTGGCATAATTAGAATATAAAAATTAACAATATACACTAATCTATTAGAATGGCACAAAAACCTATGTCTTTTCATAAATAATAGTGAAGGTAGTTTCATATGAAAATATCTTTGTGTATGTTTAAAGAAGGTATGAGTATGGAAAGAATTGTTATTGAAGGTCGCCATCCTTTAAGTGGTTCAATTACGATTGGTGGCGCTAAAAACAGTGCGGTAGCATTAATTCCTGCTGCTTTATTAGCGGATGGTATATGTACGATCAAAAATGTTCCTAATATAACTGATAAAGATGCTTTATTTGATATTGTTAAGCATTTAAATTGTGAAATTACAGAAGATAATAAAGCAATTAAAATTGATTCAAGATGCTTAAATAATGTTTTAATTACGCAAGAATTAAGTGTTAAATTGCGTGCATCATATTATTTTATGGGTGTTTTGTTAAGCAAATATAAACACGTTGAAATCTTTTTCCCAGGTGGCTGTAATATTGGCTCAAGACCTATTGATTTACATTTAAAAGGTTTTAAAGCATTAGGGGCTAAAGTAACTAAAAGAGGACATAAATATACTTTAGATGCCGAAGAGTTGAAGGGTGCCAAAATTAAATTAGATTTTGCTAGTGTAGGAGCTACTATAAACATTATGTTTGCAGCATGTATGGCAAAGGGTAGAACAATTATAGAAAATGCTGCTAAAGAAGTAGAAATAATAAATATTATGGACTTCTTAAATAAAATGGGTGCCAAAATTAGTGGTGCTGGAACTGATACAATAATTATTGATGGGGTAACAAAGATGCATGGAGCAGAGATAGATGTTATTCCTGATCGTATTGAAGCAGGTACCTATATATTAATGGGTGCATTACTCGGAGAAAACCTAACAGTAGATGGTATTATTCCAGAACATAATGAAGCTTTATTTAATAAATTAACTGAAATGGGTGTTAGTTATCAAATTGATAAAAATAGTGTTACTCTAAATAAAACAGATAGTTTAAAACCAGTTGATATTATAACGCAAGTATATCCTGGTTTTCCTACTGATTTAAATCAACCTATGTGCGTATTACTTACTCAAGCCAATGGTACTAGTACTATGGAAGAAACTATTTGGGAAAATAGAAAAGGCCATTATCCATCTTTATTAAAAATGGGTGCCAAAATTGAACTTGATGGTAATAAAGCAACAATTACTGGTAAAACAGATTTAAAAGGTACCGAAATAAATGCGACTGATTTAAGAGCTGGAGCAGCCTTAATATTAGCAGGTCTTATTGCAGAAGGTACAACTTATATATATGATATAGATTATATTTTAAGAGGATATGAAAATATCATTCATAAATTAAGTCAAGTTGGTGCTAAAATAAAAATTGAAAAAATATAATGTAGAGAAATCTACATTTTTTTATTTCAGGTGGTTTGGTGAAGAGAAAATATAAAATATTAACAATTATTCTCATATGTGCATTACTTGCTTATTTTATTTACTTTTTTAATAGAGAAGATAATATTTACTTAGTTGCTTTAGGTGATGGTATTGCTAGTGGTGAAACTCCTTATAATATTGATGGTATTAGTTATAATGATTATATTAAAGAATATTTTATGAGTAAAAAAGTATTAAAGAAATTTAATAATACTTATAGTGCAAAAAATTATAGTTTAATGGCACTTAGTGATGATTTAAAAAGCAATGTTAAAAAAGATAAAAATGATTTAAGTATACAACAAATTATTCATAAAGCATCAGTTATAACAATAGCTATTGGAGAAGAAGAGCTAACTAAGTTAGCTATGACAAAAGATTTAGACAAAGATTATATTGATAAATATTTGCATGAATTTGATAATCTAATTTTTTTACTTAAAGATATAACCGAGGCTAAAATAGTTATCGTGGGTTATTATGAGAATAAATATTTGGATAAAACTTCAGTTATTTTATTAAATTCTGAAATAGCTAATATTGCCATTAAATACAATAGTACATTTATTAATATTAGTGATTTATTTTATAATAAAGATTATTTTTTAGATAAGGATAGTTTTTACTTTAGTTATAAAGGCCATAAAGAGATAGCAGAAATGATTATTCATTCGCTATAAATTATTGCTATTAAAATAGTTAGGTGTTATTATAAATGCTATTGGAGGTTTTATGGACAATATAGATATTAAAAAAAGAATTATGGCATTAGCTATTGGTACAGCAGTACTTATTAATTGCCTTGTTTATGCAGAAGTGCAAAATTTAACTGGTGAAGGTTTATCACCATTACCACTAACAGATGAATTAAGTTTAGAAAATGATTTAGAAGCGGATGTTTCTAATAAAGGTAAAGAAAGAACAAGAAAGATAAAAGAAGTTTATCATAAACCCAATGGGTATTTACATACAACTCATAACGGATAAGGCTTGCAGTATTCAAAAAATATGATATAATACTAAAGAACGGAAAGTTTCTATACTTTAATATAAGTATGGCGGAAGGAGAGAAATATGAAAGCTAATATTCATCCAGAAATGAAAGATGCAGTAGTTAAATGTGCTTGTGGTGCTACATTTAAAACTAAATCTGTAAAAGATGAAATTCATGTTGAAGTTTGTAGTGAATGTCATCCATTCTATACTGGTGCTCAAGGAAAAGCAAAGAAAACTGGAAATATTGAAAAATTCAATAAGAAATATGGTTTTAATCAAGGACAATAAAATTTGTCCTTTTTATATGCCAAAAAAGAGATAGAAGTGTGTTATAATGAATGTGGAGAGTGAAAAATGACAATATATATTGCTGCCGATCATTTAGGCATAGAAGTAAAGAAGAAAATTATTGATTATTTAAATAATAATGATATTTTAGTAAAAGAAATAGGTTTAGAAAATTATGAATTAGATGATTATCCTGATTTTGCTTTTAAACTTGGTAAGTTGGTAAAAGAAGATGAAGGATCAATTGGCATACTTATTTGTGGTAATGGTGTTGGTATGTCTATTGCAGCCAATAAAGTAAAAGGTATTCGTTGCGTTAGAGCAACTGATACAGATGATGCTTTTAAAGGTAAACATCATAATGGAGCCAATGTCCTTGCTATTGGAGCTAATCTAGAATTTGAAACTATTAAAGAAATAGTAGATACATTTATTTCTACTAAACCAGCTACTATAGAAAGATATTTAAATCGTATTGATAAAATCATAAAATACGAAAATGGTGAATATAATGAACTATAAGATATATTTATATGCTTTATTTACTCTTTTAAGCATATATATGTTATCTGGTGTTAATTTTGAAAAATTTATGCGTCGTAATCGTGTTGTAGAATCTTGGCTATTGCTTTTTAGTCTAAGTATAGCTTTATCGTATTTATTAACAAATTTTGTAGTAGATTTTCTAAATTTTTAAAGGAGAATAAATGCAAAATCGAATACTTTTAATAATTTCTATCATATTAACTATAGTATTAATTGTCGTAAGTAGTAATGAAATTCATACTACTTTTTTTAATTCTGTTCCAAGTAAAATAATTGTAAAAAATACTAAAACTGATGAAATAAATAAAATGAATTTGGAAGAATATGTAGTTGGTGTAGTTGCAGCCGAAATGCCAGCGTCATTTCAAGAAGAAGCCCTAAAGGCTCAAGCAGTTGCTTCTCGTACCTATGCTGTTTATAAAATGGAGAGTAGCAAAGGTGATTATGATGTAGTAACAGATGTTTCTAATCAAAGTTATATTACTATAAATGAAATGAAAACTAAGTGGCAAGATGAATTTGATTATTATTATGAAAAAGTTAAAGATGCAGTAAATGCCACTCAGGGTGAAGTTTTAAAATATAATGATGAAATAGTGGAAGCATATTATTTTGCTATGAGTAATGGTTATACAGAAGATGCTAGCTTAGTCTTTAGTGAAGATAGAGATTATTTACAAAGTGTTGAGTCTGCATATGATAATGAAACATTAAAAAATTTTTCTGTAACTAAAACTTTTACCAAAGAAGATATTTGTAAGGCTTTAAATATTAATTGTACTAATTTAGTATTTTCTAATATTAAAAGAAGTGCTACTCATAGAGTTAATTCTATAACTATTAATGATAAAGAATTTAAAGGTACAGTTGTAAGAAGTAAACTAGGTTTAAGATCTACTGATTTTGATGTAACAAATAATGGCGATAAAGTTTTAATTACAACAAGAGGTTATGGCCATGGTGTTGGTATGAGTCAATATGGTGCTAATGGAATGGCTAAAGATGGTTATAATTATGAAGAAATATTACAATATTATTATAAAAATGTGAAAATATCTACCATTTAAGTATAAAAAATTATTAAACCGTCAATACTTTTAGTAGGATGGTGAAATGATTTGAAGAAAAGAAAATTAAAAGGGTATGTATTACCAACATTATATTTAGTTGTCACATTAGGAATTTTTGCAGGTGTTGTGTTACTTGGAAGTAATCTTTTACTTGGAGATGTTGATTATAACTATGGAATTAGAGCACTTAAAGATACCACTACAAGTGTTGGGTTAGAAGATACAGCAACAAGTAGTAATATAGTATCTCCAGTTGATCTTGAAAAAGTAACTATTGGAGTTCACTATTATAGTAAAGATGCAGAAGAGTCATTACAACAAAATAGTTTAATATATTATGAAAATACTTATTTACCAAACACAGGAACTCTTTATGTAAGTGATACAGAATTTGAAGTTAAAGCAGTATTTGATGGTAAGGTTAGTGATATCATTGATGATGAATTCTTTGGTTTATGCTTAGTTATTGAACATAATAGTAATTTAAGAACATACTACTATGGCCTTGATAATATCGATACTAAAGTTGGTGATGAAGTAACTGCTGGTACAGTACTTGGAACTAGTAAAAATAATGCAATAATGAATGATAAAAAAACTTTTCTTTTAGAGGCTTATTATAACAATGAATTAATTAATCCCGAAAATTTCATTGGAACAAAAATAAGTGATTATAATTAAAATAATCCTCAACCTAGGATTATTTTTTTAAAGGAGTTTAACATAATGGAAAATATTTTGTATTTAGATGATTATATTAATTTGTATAATGAAAAATTACAAAAAATAATAACTTATAAGCCATATAAAAATACCCTTAAATTTGGGCATATCATTGATAGTGAAAAGTTTAGTAAAAATATGAGTATGTTAATAAAAGCAAATAATTTAAGTAATAATATATTTAATAGTGAAATTAGTATAGTTATTAATCCTACCTATTCAAAGTTAGAAAAACAAGTTATTAAAAATATTTTAGAAGATTTAAATTATAAAAATATTAAATTTATCCAAGAATTAGATTATTTAAAACTTACTAAAGATAATCTAATAATAAATTATAATTATGAATATATGCATTGGTATTATATTGATAAGTTAGGCAAAGTTAAAATAATTTTACTGGAAAATAATGAAATTAATTGTCAATTAATTAAAGTATTATTAAAAAAATTAAATAAAAAAGAAATTTATTTATTTGGCAAAAATATTCAAGAAATAGAAAATATTTTAAAAGAAGAACCATGGCATTATTATTATTTTGAAGATAGTGAAAATTTAATTATTAATAAAATATTGTCATAAATGTGTCAAGTTATAATTTTTTTCCAAATAACCCTTTTCAAGAGGTCTTATATTTGCTATTATTGACTAGTCCCACGTAGGTTTTTGTCGAATTATGTATTACGAAATTTATTGAATTCAAACTTAGATAATGGCATAATGAAATCATGAAGGAAAGAGGTGGGATGTATGCACGGAAAAGTAAAGTGGTTTAATAACGAAAAAGGTTATGGCTTTATTGAATATGAGAACTTAGATGATATTTTTGTTCACTATTCTGCAATTGTCAAAGATGGTTATAAGACTTTAAATGAAGGTGCGTTTGTAAACTTTAAACTTGTAGAAACATCTAAAGGATTACAAGCAATTGATGTAGTAGAAGAACAAAAAACTATTGCATAATAATAGTTTTTTTATTTCTATTGTTTGTGCAGACATTTCATCCCTTTATGATAACATTAAGAGAAGCTATAAAGTTTCCAGCTTTAAGGAGTGAAAAATAAAAAGCACTCCTTTTTAAGTGAAAAAATAGAGAAAAAGATAAAACAAAAAATTTTTTTCGCAAAGTAAGAAAATAAATGCAATTGAAAGAAAATCTGTAAACCACCGTTACAATTCACAGTCGATAAGAAAGAACTAAAATAAAAATGTAGGAAAACCTGCATTTTTATATGGACTTTTTCTT
>CANQZN010000048.1 GCA_947628365.1 uncultured Bacilli bacterium
TTCGTTAGTCTAGAGGCCTATGACGTCTGCCTGTCACGCAGAAGATCACGGGTTCGAATCCCGTACGAACCGCCATTGATGGCTTCATAGCTCAGTTGGCAGAGCAGAGGACTGAAAATCCTTGTGTCGCTGGTTCAATTCCCGCTGGAGCCACCAGTTAGATTATAAAAAAATCCCATAGTGTTGGGATTTTTTCTTTGCTTAAAATTTTTTAAATTATAGGAAAATTAAGGCAAAATAATATATAAATAAATTGAATATTAAAACTATAGAAAATAAAAGAAGTATATTTATAATATTAATGTCAATAATTTGATTCTTATTATATCCAATACATTTATATAGATAATTGTTATCTTTATTGTTAGAAATTAAACAATATAAAACAAAATAAATAATCATTACTAATATTATATAATAGAAAAATGAAACGATATTAATAATAGCTAGTATAAATTCATAATCAATAATCATTTTTTTATTATAAGCCATTCTATCAACACTAGAATTAAAACCCTCTAAATTTTGAAGCATGTATTTTGTATTAGAGTAACCTAAATAATTATCTAAAGTAATATACATTGAAAATTCTTTTTCACCACTAGCTATGTCTCTTAAATAATCATAACTTATATAAGCTAGAGTTGGATATATCGAATCATCTACTATTTCTTTAACTTTAAATTGATAATCTTTATTATGATATTTAATATTTATTACATCATTTATATGAACATTATTAAATAATTTTTTGCTAATTACTATTTCATTATTTTTTAAATCATCATTATTTTTACTAGCTAATAAAGTAATAATATCATCATTATAGTCACCTAATACACTAACATATAATTCTTTAATATTACTAACTTTTTTAATATCGTCATATAAATCGATATTTGTTTGAAAATTAAATAAAGCATCTTGATAAAACACATTAACTCTTTTAGCAAAATATTGTTTTAAAATTAATAATGTTGTTAAGACTAAGCTAACTATCAATAAGATAATTAAATATTTATGAGTGCTTTTATCTTTAAAAAAACTTTTAATTAGCATCTTCAAGCACCCTTCCCTTATCCATATAAATTACTTGATCAATTTCTATAGCAGTTATCTTTTCATCTGAAACAATCATTATTGTCTTGTTATCTTCTTTTAAATCTTTTAAATATTGTAAATACTCATCTATTTCTATGTTATTCATACCTTTAAATACATTATCTATTAAAATAAAATTAGGATTATTTACTTGGGCTCTAATTAAACTAATAACTTGTTGTTGATAATATGATAAATTAGATGGATATAAATCTGCTAAATCTTCTAAATTATATTTATTTAATAATTTTATAGCTATATCTTTTTTATTATCTAAAGTGATCTTTTTAAAATTAAGTGGCAATATAATATTTTCTAGTATAGTTAAATTATTAATAAATAAAGGTTTTTCTAAAACTATACCAAAATTTTTAACTCTTATTTTAGCTTTCTTTTTATCACTTAATTTTCCTATATCTTTATTATTAAAATAATAAGAACCCGCTACAAAATCATCAATTAACCCTACTACTAATAATAAATCTCTATTACCACTATGAGAATCACCAACTAAATTATAAATTTGATTAAGATTAAAATTTACATTAATATTATTTAAAGAAAAAATGCCTTTTTGAAGTGCATGACTACTTTTAAATATATTTTCTAATCTTATCATACCACTAACCTCTAGAATAATTTTAGCAACTATCAATAATATAATCAAGCCTTGATAGTTTAGTTATTATATGGCAATTTCTCTGCCCAATTTTCTAAATTTTTTATACTTTCATTCCGTTCTTTGTCAAGTTCCACTAATGTTTTAAATTTAATATCATTAGCATCTTTAAATATTGATAAAACATACCTTAAATTTCTGCCTTCAAAAACAAACCCTTTAGGTAACTCTTCAAATTTATAGTCATCTTCAAATATGATACTAATTGATTCATAATCATTTTGCTCTATTATTTTTCTTATTTTATTTTTATTAGTATCATTTATTTTGAAAACATTTTCATCAATTAGTCCTTCTACTAAAGCACTTAACAAAAATGGCGGATATAATTGAGCATTATTACACTCACTTATAAGATATCCTTTTTTACTCAATAATGATATAGTTTTAGCTAAATTGTATGGTACAATCATATCTTTTTTATTTTCAATTTCAAATGTTTCGTTATTTAAACAAATATAATTACTTTTCATAATATTCCTTCTCTTACTTTTACAAAGTTATCTAATATTTTTAAATTTTACTTCTCTATTTATTATACTATAATTTTTTGACTTATCATATAGTTTGTTGATACAATTAAGCCATTACTTCTCCACCATTATTATGAATAACTTGACCAGTCATATAACTAGAATCATCACTTGCTAAAAAGACAAATGTTGGGGCAAGTTCATAAGGCATTGCTCCTCTAGCCATTGCTGAATTACAACCAAGTGAAGGAATTTTTTCTTTAACCCAACAAGCTGGTTGTAATGGGGTCCAGAAAAATCCTGGTGCTATTGCATTAACTCTAATATTTTTTAAAGCTAAATTTCTAGCTAAAGCTCTTGTAAAACCTACTATTGCTCCTTTAGTAGTTACATAATCTATTAGTTGTGGATCACCATAAAATGTTGTAATTGAAGATAAATTGATAATTGAATCTCCACTATGTAAATAAGGTAAAACTTCTTTAGTTAAATAAAACATGCCATAGACATTTACTTTCATTGTATAGTCAAATTGTTCATCACTAATACAATCTAAACTATCTTGTTGATATTGAACACCTGCATTATTAACTAAAATGTTTATTTTACCAAATGTAGCAATTGTTTTTTCTACAATACTTTGGCAAAACTTTTTATCAGTTATATCTCCTGCTAATAATAAACACTCTCCACCTAACTTTTCAATATACTCTTTTGTTTCCAGAGCATCTTCATGTTCATTATAATAAGGAATAACTACTTTAGCGCCTTCTTTAACAAATGCTACTGCAGCTGCTCTACCAAGTCCACTATCACCACCAGTTATAATAGCAACCTTCCCTTTTAATTTGCCACTGCCAACATAATTTTCATTATCAAAAATAGGCCTTGGTGTCATTAAATATTCAAATCCCGGTTGTCTATCTTGTGACTGAGCTGGTGCCATTATTTTATAGGTAGTATTCTCTACTCCTACTTGATCAAAATATTTATAACATTTATTCCCAAATTTATAATCACATTCCATATAGTACCTCCTTTTATACTATATGCCTAACTATATTTGCTTGTTAAAAAAAGGATTGAACTTTATCAATCCTAAATTCCATCTTCTCTAATAGTTTCTATTATATTTTTCTTTTTTAGTTTATTTATGCTATAGGTCATTATTAATAAAATTATTAATATTATTCCTATTATAGATATAATTACATATATTGTTGGAAATTTAAAAATAATTTTATTGGTTACATCAATATTTAATATATATTTAATTAAATATACTATACCTAAAGATAAAGGTATACCATAAATTAAAGTATTACCCATTAACATTAAGCTTTCTAATTTAATCATTTTCTTTAAGCCTTTTTCGCTCATACCAATACTTCTTAAGATAGAAAATTCACTGCTTCTTAATTCCATACTAGTATTTAAAACATTAAATATATTAAGAATGCTAGTAAACGCTATTAAAAATATAACTATATATAAAATTAATTTTATAATTAATAATGTATGGTTATTATTATAATTTATTAAAGCATTATTTTCATAATATATATCTACATGACTATACTTATTAATAATGTCATTTATTTCTTTATCTAACTCTCTAAAACGATTAGAATTAATTATAATACTATAATTATTTTTAAAGTTTTGATTATTAGCATATCCACTTAAATAATTATCTACTACTTGATTGAAAGTATCTATAGAAACTACATAAGTTAAGCCATTAAATACATCTAAGTAATTTTGCGTTGTAAAATATAAGTTATTTAAATTAATATAACATGGGTATAATTCATTAGTAGTATAATCAATAAAACAAATACTAAGCGATTTGGTTTTGCTAGAATCTATAACTTCCTTAGTTATTTCTTCATCATTCTCATTTAAAAAATTACCAACATTATATATAATTGCTTCATCATTAGATACTTTAATTTGTCTTTTATACTTATTATAATTGAAAGGATCTAAACTGACTAATTGAACAATTTGTTTATTTTCATTAAAGAAATGAGCTTGTTTAGAAATTACCAATTCTTCTTCCTCAGTTATCGCCCTAATCTCATTTAAAACTTCTTCATTATCTACTACTTGGTTTTTATCTGGAAGGTTAATTCTAATATCATTTGCAAGTTTCATACTATTTGTAGCATTAATAAAATAATTTATAACAGAAGATAGAGTGATGAATAAAATCAAACTGATAGTTAAAGCAGTAATTGATGTAATAAATTTACGACGATTTCTTTTAATATTTTTATATGCTACTTCTCCTTCACTACCAAAACATTTTCTAATAAAAGGATAATTCTCTTTTAACTTTTTTGTTTTTATTTTAACATTTTTTATAGAGTTGATAAGAGATGAACCACTAATTTCTAAAGCAGGTACCATAGATGATATAAAAACTGTTAAAAAGATAAAAAGAATAGATATTAATAAAAATACTATATTAATACTTAATTTATAATTTACTAAATTATGTAATGAATTATTAATTAATATAATAATACTTTGAACTATTCCTAAACTTAATAAAAGAGCAATTGGCAAACTTATTAAAGTTAATAAAAATACTTCTAACATCAACATTTTAAATATTTGCTTTTTAGATGCTCCAATACTACTTAAGATACTTATTTGTTTCTTTCTCTCTTGCAAGGAGATTGTAAATGAATTATATATTGCTAGAGCACAGAATAAAGCTAAAATATATAAAATTAGAGAAATCAAAGAATACATTTGTAACTCATTAATCTTATTTTCATATTTACCATAAGCATTTAATAAACTTGAATTAATATACGTATTTTCATAATTTCTTCCTACTTTATTAACTTCATAATCTAAACCTAGTTTATCTGCCGTATCATATATCTTATCATAAATATTATGAAGATTTTTATAATGAATGAAAGCATAATAACTATTATTATTAGTACCACTTATAAAAGCAGTTTCACTAGCATAATCAACATTACTAATAATTTTATTTTTATTATAAATACCCACTATTTTATAGGTATTGATATAATCATTTAATTTATAATTTTTCCTCTTTGCTAAATTACTAGAAATAATTATTTCTTTTTCATTCGTGGGAAACTTACCAGTAGCTAAATCTATATAGTTTTGATAATCCATTAGGGAAGTATAGATATTGATAGTTAAATCTTCAGTATAAATACTCTCTACTTCTTGCATTAAATCAATCTTATTAATATTTGGATCTTTTTCTAAGGTATCTTTTTGAGTAGAAGTTAAACCTAAAAACATAACATGATAATCACCATTAAAATGAGTTGCATCTTCAATTCTTGCTTTTTGCCAAGTAGATACCGCTAAACCTATAGATATTAAAAGAGTACTTGTTAAAATAATACTAATAATGGTAGGAATAGTCTTTTTGGAATTATTTTTTAAATTATGAATTGCTAAACTATTCAGACTTTTCATTATACACCTTATCATCTATTATTTGGCCATCACTAATAGTAATAATTCTACTGGCATATTTAGCTAAATTTAAATCATGGGTAACCATAATAATAGTTTGATTATATTTCTTATTTGCTTCATTTAATAATTTAACAATTTCTAAACTATTGGCTTTGTCAAGATTACCAGTTGGTTCATCTGCTAAAATGATACTTGGATGATTAATAAATGCTCTTGCTATACCTACTCTTTGTTGTTCACCACCAGATAATTCATTTGGTAAATGCGTAAGACGATTAGATAAATTTAATAAGTTAATAAGTTCGTTAAAATAATTTTCATCTACTTCCTTTTTATCTAATAAAAGAGGTAATTTAATATTCTCTCTTACATTTAAAGTAGGAATTAAATTATAAAATTGATAAATTAAGCCAATTTCTTTTCTTCTTAATTTGGATAAATCGTCATCATTTAAAGTATATATATCTTTCTCATTTAAATAAACATTACCACTTGTAGGTTTATCTACCCCTCCAAGAATATGTAAAAGTGTTGATTTACCACTGCCAGAAGATCCAACAATTGCAACAAACTCACCCTTATTTATAGTCAAAGATAAATCTTTAAGAGCATATACAATATTATTATCTTCACCATAAGTTTTCATCAAATTACAAGCTTTTAAGATTTCCATACTATCACCATAAAAACATTATACCATAAAAAAAATATTATAAATTATTTTTTATAATACTTTAATTTTTCACAAATCCAGTTACTTAAATTTTCTTTTAATGGTAAAAAGCCCTTCCGTGTTTCTTTAATAATTTTATTATCATCATCACTTTTATAATTAATGTTTTTGATTGATAATTTAAGTTGATAATTTTTATCATCGATATCTAATATTTGACAATATATTTCTTCACCAATCTGAGCAAAATCATGTACATTTCTAACAAAATCATTGGAAATTTCTGAAATATGAATAAGTCCACTATAAACTGAATCAACACTTACAAAGATACCATAGTTTTCAATTCCAGTAACTTGGCATTTGATAATATCTCCTATTTTATATTTCTCTGCCATTATTACTCCTTATAAAAATTATAACACAAAAAATTATTTACATACAAAAAAATGTCATATATAATTACTATGTGATGCCAAATGGATGAAAAAAATATTGAAAATAAAGTTAAAGAATTAATAGAAAATATTAGACCATACCTAAATATGGATGGTGGCGATATTGAATTTATTAAATATGAAGATTATTATGTTTATGTTAAATTAACTGGAGCTTGTACAAATTGTTTACTACAAGATAATACAATAAATGATGGGCTTTTAGTTATGATCCAAGAAGAAATACCAGAAATAAAAGGAATTATAAATGTACCTCTATAATTCTTTTTTTATGAGCCAATCAACTCTTTCTAAATTAGTATATTTGCTTATTTCTAAATAAGCTTGTTTTAAAAATAATTCATAATCATCTACTTTTTTGATTATTGGTAATAGTTTTTCTTCATTAACATTATTATTCATTATTTCTTCATATATATCAAAATAATATGATGGATATAAAAGACGTGCATAAAGCATATGATAACTATATGGTGTTAACTTTTTGGTTCTTAAATATGTTCTTAAATCAAGTAAACTATCTTCACCATGGAAAAATTCTACTTTTAAGAATCCAGCAATATCTCTTACTTCTAAATCAAAAATAAAACTTAGGGGATTCAGAAAATTTAAATTAGTGTTGGGATAAAATATTCTTCTATGCGATAAAGTAATATTATCATATTCATTTTTTGGAATAACTCTATTAATTTTATTAACATAACTAATTGCATTTTCAGCAAGGCCAATATAATAACTAAAAGAATCTAAAACTATTTTTTTATCTCTACCTAACTCTTTTATTTGATATTCAAAATAATCAATTTTTTTACTCCATAATTCTCCCCAATTATTACGGTATAATTTACTATTAGTACTATTAAGTTTAAATTTACTAACATAATCACATAAACTAAAGAAATTAATATTTTCATCTTTAATAGCATTTAATTTTAATAATATATAATAGTTATCTCCTACTTTAGTTATAACTTTACCTTCTCTATTTAATATAATGTCATGGACTCTAATACCCTTACTTTTAAGTTCACTACAAATAATTAGTAAATCATTTAATTCTTCTTCAGTTCTATTAAAAAATACAAAATAAAAAGTTTCGCCATAATAAGTAAATGTCGCATAAGTATTATTTTCTTCTATCTCTGTAATATCAAAATTATAATAATAATTAATTAATTCTTTCATAATTTATCTATTAAATTTTATAAACTAAAATAAAAGATTATGATTAAAATCACAATCTTTAGGTTATATTTATGATATATGGACTCTCTATAGTACCTAATCCTGTTAAATTTAATGTATTTGTTAAATAAAACACTGGTCTTATAGGTTGTATCGTCTTAATATTTTGTACACCAATTTGTTCACTATAAATTACTCCACAAGATGTGTTTTTTCCTTCTTTATCATAAAAACCATAAAATGTCATTGTCCATTCAAAACCATTATGAATCCAACTATTACAATAAGAAATATCACAATTTGTTATTCCTTCTCCATTATCATATGCATAATAATGATCACTTAAATACATTAAACTGATTTTAGAGGTTTCAGAAGTTTGATTTTTACTCTCCTGCTCATATAATTTTTCAGCATATGGTTTTTCAGTATAATTGTTTGTTACTCCTATATTCCAATTTACTTCGGCAATTTTATCTTGCCATTCAATTGGTATACTATTAGTTAAAAACTCTGTATTTAAATAATTTTTTAATGTACTTTTCTCCCAAGTACAATTTTCTCCATCTTCACCACATTCTTCTTTAGATGATTTATCATTCCATTGCATTTTTTCAATAGATGTATTCTTTATTAACTTTAAATTACCATCTTTATTTATTCCTATGATTCTATATAAATATATATCTTGATTACTTAAACATTGTTCTTTATCATTTGTTCCAAAACAGATATAGTTATCTACATCTAAGCCATGGTATCTATATAATTCACTTGTTAAATCAGATAAATTTTCTATTGCCATTATTTTATCTTTATTATTACTCATACACTCTTCCATAGTGCTTCCATTACATATATTACTTAAGTTTTCTTTTTCATCAAAATATAGATAACAATAAAATGATTTATTACTTTTTACTCCTATTTGATTATTTTCTGTATATATTGCATTTTCTATTTCTTCTCCATTATTATCTATACATTTACTTTTATCTTTATTTAATCTATAACCACTAGGAAATTTATTGATAGTGCTAATATAAAAATGTAGGAAAAGACGAATATAAAAATGTCGAAAAACCTACAAAATTATATTAGCACTT
>CANQZN010000049.1 GCA_947628365.1 uncultured Bacilli bacterium
AAGCTTGTCTTTGTTTGTTATCAACTCATTTGCATTAGCAAATGCAAAATGGGACATTTTCAAAAAATCTTAACATAGATTTTCAATATTCTCCCATTCATGTTATAATTTTTATTGGAGGATACAAAAATGAGATTAAATGATAAAGTAGCTATTATTACGGGAAGTAACTCTGGTATTGGTTTAGAAATAGCTAAATCTTTTATTAAGGAAGGTGCAAGGGTTACTATATGTGGCACTAATGAAGAAAAATTAGAAAGCGCTAAAGAAGATATAATGAGTAATTTCACTGATGCTAATATACTAGCTATTAAAGCAGATGTTTCTAACACTAATGATATAGAAAATTTATTTAAAGAAACTTATAATAAATTTGGTAAAATTGATTGTTTAGTTAATAATGCAGGAATTGCTCCTTCTAAACCTTTAGAAGAAACAAGTGATGATGAATTTTTAAAAGTTATTAACATTAATTTAATTGGTACTTTTAAATGTACAAGAGAAGCGGTTAAATATATGAAAGATAAAGGTGGATGCATTATTAATACTAGTTCATTTGTTAGTTTATATGGTGCACAAAATCAAGCCGGATATTCAGCAAGTAAATCTGCAATTAATGGCTTAACTAAATCTAATGCTAAAGAATTAGGTAAATACAATATTAGAGTTAATGCTGTTGCTCCCGGAGTAGTTATGACTGATATGGTTAAAGATAATTGTAACCCAGAAACAATCAATAGATTAAATATGATGACACCCCTAGGTAGAGGAGCAGAACCTCATGATTTAGTTGGGTTATATATTTATCTTGCTAGTGATGAGGCCAAATTTACTACTGGTACAATTATAAATGTTGATGGTGGTTTAGTAATGTAAACATTAAAAAAACTTCAATTTTACTTGAAGCTTTTTTATTATTTTAAACTATAGTATTCTTGATATAACCAATTACTAATATCTCTTACAAGTTGAGTTTCATAAACTTTATATATTAATATATCATTGAAAGTTGTGTTATCATCAAATTCAGTGTTTTTCATATAATCAGTAATTTTATGAATTTCAGATATAAATCTTTCTCTTCTAGTATTATCTTCACTAATTAACAAGTTATCATAATTTTTAAATCTTTTTAAAACTCCTTCTCTATTTATTGACCATTTTAATTCTTCTAATTCTTTTAAAGTAATTGTATTTTCATTTTTAAAAGGGCTTAATAATTTATAAACATCTACAGTATAATCTGATGTTCCTGTGTAACTTTGGTAAAAAAGTCTAATATCTGCAGTTAGTGAATTTAATTGAGATACATAGTCTTCATCCTTACAATTTACTTTCTTAAGAGAAAACCACTTAATATTATTATCATCAACTGCAATTTCATCCATATTATTCTTTATAACTTCCAAATTACTATCATATATCTTCCATAAATATTCGTTATTAATAATACTTTGCTTACTATTATCTTTTATATTAATAACAATACTAACAATTGCCACTATTGCAAAAATGATGACTAATAATACTGAAACTAGCATACTTTTATTCTTTTTCATACTACATTATATTCCTCTCTTACAAGTCTATTTTAGCACACTTTTATTATTTTTAAATAAAAACTCTAAAAAATGTTGAAAAGCACTAAGTTTTCAACATTTTTATTTTATGATATAAGGATTATCAACCATTCCTAAACCATTTATATTTATTGTACTTACTAGAAAGAAAACGGGCCTAACTAGACTTTCATTAGTACCATCCATAATATAGCCATCTTCATGACTATCCCAATTATAATATATTAATTGAAATGAAAAACACGCGTATTTTTCAATATAACCATATGAATCAATTATATGCTCTTGTGTTTTAATTGTACCAAAATTATGAAGCCAATTTTGACTACAATTTAATTCTGCTCCGTAACAATTATATCCATCTTTTTTTAAAGCATAATTATAATCTGTCATATTCATAAGTCCTATTTTGGCATCATCTAAAAGTTTAAATCCTTCAGTAACTGATTGTTGCTCTCCATCTACTAAATCAGTATAGGTTGTTTCTAATTCACCATTCTCTATTTGATATATTTGTTCTTTAGTATATCCAGAAACTACGTCTCCTCTTGTAAATCCTTGATACCAATTACTATCTTCTATTTTATTTAACCATGTATCATTTTGCAAGTATGGGTATTCTTTACTTTTTAAAAATATATTACTCATTGTTGTATGAGTTCCGTTTAATCTTTTAAATAAATCACTTTCTCCCCAGATTGTTTTTATTTGATAATTACTATGCCATGGAAATGTTGTAGTATCCCCTTCTTTTACTGGTGTATTTTTTATTAATTTTAATTTTCCATCATCTGTTATTCCTAATATACGATATAAGTAATGATCTGGATCATTTATACAATCTTCTTTATTACTTGTTCCAAAACATATATAGTTATTATCTACTATATCTCTTGTTCCTTGATACCTATATAACCCAGCTTGATTAGCATTTAAATTAGTTATTGTAGTTATTTGTTCTTTATTAGTAGCTAAACAATCTTGCAAAGTACTGTCATTACATATATTACTCAAATTTTCTTTTTCATCAAAATATAAATAACAATAACTACTTTTATTGGTTGTTAAAGAAATACTTCCATTTTCTTCTTTTAAAGCATTATTTATTTCAGCACCATTATTATCTATACATTTACTTTTTTCTTGATTTAATTTATATCCTTTTGGAAAAGAATTACCATTATACTCTTCATAATTATTATCTCTACCTACATACATTGCCATTGTTTTATTATTTACTTCTTGTTTCAATATGACATTATCTAATTGTATCTTCTCTTTTGGCTTCATTATTACGGCACCGGTTAGTATTACTCCTACCAAAAGTATTATTAATAAATATTTCTTGTTAATTATTCTCATAAAATAATTCTCCTTTATTTTATAAGATAATTATATATTACCCCCCCCGGTGTCAAGTTTATTTCAAAAAAATGTTGTTAACTCACAACAATTTTTTAAAATTACTCATCAAATTTATAATACAGCAATAGTTTTTGCTCTGATTTATTATCAGAATATTTATTAACATATTCACTAAGTACTTGTTCTTTAACTATTGTTCCACTAAAGTATTTCTGTATCTCATCTTCAGTTAATGCTGAATCAAATATTAAGGCATCTGTAAAAGTAGTATAAGAATAATAATTATTACCACCTGGATTTGGATTTGCTCCTAATAATATTGGCATACTAGATTGTTTTATATTACCACTTATTTCTTTACTACTACTTATTTCGTTACCGTTAATATATAAACTCATTTTTTTCCCGTCGTAAACACCAATTATAGTATAATAAGTTTCTAAATTAATATCATATTCTATTTTAACATCTGTATAATCGTCATTATTAATAACAACATGAAAAGTTATAACATTATCATGAACACTTAAATCGGCTCCAGCACTTTCAGCATTAGTTAGGAAGGCTTGTCCATAAGCTAAATCACTAAATTTTAATCTAGTTATCATTGTTATTGAATCTTTAAAATCATGATTAGCAAGTCCGCAATCTACATAACCCAAATTATTACTATCAATACTTGTAGTTAATCCTTCTTCAGTCCATAGCTGAGCATGATTAGTACCATTATGTCCATTACCACTTAAATCTTCTATTTTATTATCAAAATATAGATAACATGATAATGACTTGTTACTTTTAATACCTATATTACCATTTTCATTATCTACACTAATGGCGTTCTTTATTTCTTCACCACTTTTATCTATACACTTACTTAAACTTTTATTAAGTCTTTGTCCTTTAGGAAAACTATTTCCATTATATTCTTCATAACCATTATCTGTTTCAGTATACATAGCAAATGTTTTATTATTTACATCTTGTTTTAGTATAACATTATCTAATCTTACTTCCTTATTTGGTTTTAATACTATGACACCGGTTAATATTACTCCTACTAACATAATTATTAATATTCCTTTTTTCACTATTTCACCCATTTCTTTTTAATCTTAGACAAACATTGTCTAAGATAACTATAATTTTAGACTATTTTTGTCTAAAAATCAATAGACAATATTTAACTATGATTAAATTGTTATAGGTGATTTTTTAATGAATAGAATTCGGGAAATTCGTGAAGATAAAGGTCTAACTCAAACACAAGTTGCTAAAAAAATTGGTATTACGCAAAGAAACTATAGTTATTATGAAACGGGTAAAACTATGTTAACTGAAGATATTTTAATTAAACTAGCTGATTTATATAATACAAGTATTGATTATTTATTATATAGAACTGATAAAAGAGAAAATTATCCAAAAAGTGCAATAAAAAATTCCTAGAAATTATTCTAAGAATTTTTTTATTTTTATTATTCAGTTCTAAGTGCTATAACTGGATCTTTACGACTAGCAATACGAGCTGGAATTAAACCACTTATAACAGTTAATAATACACTTATTATTACTAATACAATACTTCCTACGATTGGTAATTTGCATAGGTTTGAAATATCTACTAAACCTTTTAAAATAATATTAATTGGAATAGTTAGTAAGAAAGTAATTGCTATACCTAGAATGCCTGAAATTAAACCTATAATAAATGTTTCAGCATTAAATACTCTAGAAATATCTTTTTTACTAGCACCAATACTTCTTAAGATACCTATTTCTTTAGTTCTTTCAAGAACACTTATATAAGTAATAATACCAATCATTATTGAAGATACAATTAGAGATATACTAACAAAAGCAATTAATACATAACTAATTATATTAACAATAGTTGTTACACTATTCATAAGTAAACCAACATAATCAGTATATTGAATTTTATCTTTTTCTTCTGCTTTATCATTATATTCATTGATTATTTCTTCAATTCTTTCTTTATCATTGAAGCTTTTTGGATAAATATTAATAGTATATGGAGAATCTAAATCTACTACTCCTAAAGTTGTTAAATTATTATCATATGTTTCAATACCTTCAAAAGCTTTACCAGTTAAAACATTAATATTTTTATTATTTAATTGTTCTGATGCTATTTTAGAATTGTTATTCTTTTCAATAATATATTTTGTAAGTGCACTAGTATAACCAATTCCACCAGTAGTAGCAGAAATACTAGCTTCTTCATTAGGTTTAATAATACCAACAACTTTAATTTCTTCAGCATCCCCAATTACATTTTTCATATAATTTGTATCATTACTTTTATCTACCCATACACCATTTTCTTTTTTATAAAGACTAGTATTAAGTACTAATTTATATTTTAAATTAAGGATATCATCATATGTATATGTTTTATCAGTTGTTTCATATTTTTCTCCACGCATAGTGCTTTGGAATAATTCATATAATTCTTTCTTATCTTTTAAACCTAAAGAATATAAGGCATAATCACTAACTGAATTATTTTTATCAACAATTAAGATGATTTCATTATATTTTTCTGGAAGACGACCAGCCACTATATCATATTGACTATTAAGTAAATTTTTATTATCTGTAATTTCTGTCCAAACATTATAGTTACCCATCATCATACTACCCATACCAAGTTCAGACATAATATCTGATGGATTTATTTTATTTATACCATTTTTAGTATTAACATCATATATATCTAAATCTAAATTATAAGTATATTTTATATCATTAGTTAATTCTTTAATTTCCTTATTATTTTCAATAAATTTCTTGAAGTCTTCTAAGTTATTTGTAGTTACTTGAGCTGTAACCATACTCATCATATCAGTCATTATATTATTTGAGTGAATTAAATTATCATCATATTCTTTTTCATTTTCTTCAGCCATACTACTCATAAATGAAGCCATATCTACAGTTTGTTTTTCAATCATCAATGGATAACTAGTTAGAGTATCTTCTTGTACTTTATCTATATATAATTCAATACCATTAGATAATGACATTATTAAAGAAATACCTATAATACCTATACTACCTGCAAAAGCAGTAAGAATAGTTCTACCCTTTTTAGTCATTAAATTGTTTAAACTTAATGATACTGCTGTTTTAAAAGACATATTTGATTTCTTTTTACCTTTTTTTCCTACTGGTTTTTCTTCTTCTTTATCATGTTCATATGGGTTACTATCACCATCAATAACTCCATCCTTAATATTAATTATTCTTGTTGAATATTTAGAGGCAAGATCTGGGTTATGAGTAACCATAATAACAAGTCTATCTTTAGCTATTTCTTTTAATAGATCCATTATTTGAATACTAGTCTTAGTATCTAGAGCACCACTTGGTTCATCTGCTAAAACTATATCTGGATTATTAACAAGAGCTCTGGCAATAGCTACTCTTTGCATTTGACCACCAGATAATTGGTTAGGCTTTTTATTAATGTGAGCTTTTAAACCTACACTTTCTAAAGCCTCTATTGCTCTCTTTCTTCTTTCTTTTTTGGTTACACCACTTAATGTTAAAGCAAGTTCAACATTGCTTAAAACAGATTGGTGAGGTATTAAATTATAACTTTGAAATACAAAACCTATTTTATGGTTACGATAAACATCCCAGTCATGATCAGTATAATTTTTAGTAGAAACACCATTAATTATTAAATCTCCTTTAGTATACTTATCTAAACCACCAATAATATTTAAAAGAGTCGTTTTACCACTACCACTTGGGCCTAAAATAGAAACAAATTCACTTTCACGGAAATTGATACTAACATTATTTAAGGCTTTTTGTTCAAAGTTGTCTAATTTATATACTTTAGTAATGTTTTTTATTTCTAACATTTTATTCCTCCTTATTAATCTTATTACAGACTTACTTTTTTATTATATTGGAGAAATGTGAAGTTTTCAAGAAAAAAGACCTATTTGACCTTTATTTATTAAAATTATCTTCTTTTATTATTTCATAGAAGATATTTTTATCATTATTTTTTAGATATTTAACTATTTCTCTAGGTAATAAGTTATAATTATCTAACACATCTATATCTAACCATTTAAATTTATGTAATATTTCATAATTATTATCATTTTCTAAATATTCATAATCTTTTAATAAAATATTTTTATTTGGTAAGACTTTATAAAAGAAGTCAATTGAGTGAGTTTTATCATTTTTATTATTAATATAAAAATTTTCCATTATTCCTAGTAATTTATCTACTTTAACTTCCATAGTAGTCTCTTCTTCCACTTCTCTTTTAACTGCATCTTTGCTCGTTTCACCTAAATGCACATAACCACCAGGTAAACAATAAGAATTATCAGTATAAGTATCTACTAAAATTTTATTATCCACTACTATAATTCCAGATACTCTTACCTTAAATTTAATATCATTGTCTTTTATTTTTATATCCATAAGCGAGTCTCCTTAAGTAATTTCAATATATAAAAAGAAATAACTTTATCTTGATAATGCCCTTATTTTTCATGGAGTGTATAGAAAATAAGTCATATAGCTTTCCTAATTACCTAATAATAAGTAATAATTACTATTAACTGATATAATTCTAAAATTATTTACCTTTTAAAATTTTGTTATCTAAAGCTGTTATTTTTTTGTTCTCTTTCGAGAAATATTTGGAATGTTATAGTTTAAATCAACATCATAATTTTTAGAGTATTCTTCGTTTATTATATTTTCATTGTTTTTTTTTAAATAAGTAGTAGTTTCTTTTTCTTTATCTGGTA
The DNA here is from genome assembly GCA_947628365.1 of uncultured Bacilli bacterium. Lineage (GTDB taxonomy): Bacteria > Bacillota_I > Bacilli_A > RF39 > UBA660 > SIG200. The sequence goes on from CANQZN010000049.1 coordinate 7,754, forward strand.
AAGTTTTTTGATTAATTAATTCTTCTATTTTTTCTATTTGATTTTGTAATTTATCTATATCTTCAGCTTTTTCATCAACAGCTTCTTTATCATTCTTCAAATAATCAATTACAAGTTTTAAAACGGAAATACCTACATCAATAACACAAACACTAATAAAGATAGTAAAAATGATAGTTACTATATTAAAACTAAAAGAACCCGTAATGCAACCAAAAATAAGTGATGGCATTAATACAAAACCAAGCGCTATCATCACATAATATATTATTAAAAAAATTGAAAGATTATATTTAGATTTAGCATCCTTATAATGTTCTTTAGCTTCTTTTAATTTTTCATATAATTTTTCTAACTCTTTATTTAAATCAATATCATTATCTTTCATAGTATTACCCCCTAAAAACTAATGAAATTATATAGCAAAAATTCGCAATTGTCAAATTATGTAAAATTGAAAGTGCTTTTTTATAACGCTTAGTTCTTTACTTATCTATAATCATTTAGTTTTTATTGTCATAATCTAATTTTATTTTGTCAATTTAAACATTAAATATCTTTCTTAATTCATCTTTAATATCATCAAAGAAAAATATTAATAACCCTAGTATAGTTATTACTGATGAAAGAGAACATATGTAAGATAAAATATTATTAGTAGTCAAATTTAATAATACCAATATTATAGGTAAGAATAACAATATAATATTCATAAGAATTTGGGTAGAATATTTAACTAAATAATTCTTTCTTAAAATTATACTTACAATGAAATTAAATAATAATTCAAATAAACATACACTAGGTATTATATAATTAGTAATTATCTTATTTTTAGTAACTATATACCAAATTATTAATAAACAAATAACTATTATTCCATGTTTATTAAATATCTTTAATATATTATTACAATTCTTTAAAATAAAATATACAATAACATAATTAGTTAATAATCCTAAAAATATATATAAACTGATATGTAAATTTTTAAATATATTATATTCTAAGAATCCAAATATTAAGAGTATTGTTAAAGATGAAAATAATAATATCTTTAAGATTAATGAATTAGTTTTATATCTAATATTACTTGGAAAATTTATTTCGTCGGAATGACCTACTAATATATTTTGACATAATGGACATAAAGATTCATTAGTATTAAATTCTATCTTGCAACTATCACATTTTTTCATTTACTAACCTCGCTTACATCTATTGAAACTTTTATATCATTATTAGAAAAATACCTACAAAAATTTTTAATAATATCATTATTTATAAACCTACTAGATATTCCTATACATAAATCATCTTTAAATGAACATATAGTAAATTG
>CANQZN010000050.1 GCA_947628365.1 uncultured Bacilli bacterium
CCGGTGTCAAGTTTAATTCAAAAAAATGTTGTTAACTTTGAACAACATTTTTACTTTTCTTTATGTAATAGTTCTTCTTGTAAAGCACGATAATCTGTTTTAGCCATTTTAGTTTTAGGAAAACTATCACGATAAATATATTCTCTAGGCAACATATAATGGGCTAAATTTTTCTCAGCATAGTCCATAATTTCTTTTTTAACAGTATAAGACTCTTCAACCCCATCTTTTAAAATAATAAATGCTTTAGCTATCTCTTTTTTATATGGGTGAGGAACACCAACAACACAAGCATCCTTGATATATTCATTATCTTTTAAAACTTTTTCAATATATTCTGGATAGACATTATAACCAGATGATACAATTATTCTCTTAATTCTTTGAACATAGAAAACAACACCATCTTCATCCATATAACCTAAGTCACCAGTATGAATATATTTACGGCCATCACTATGAAGTTTTAATACTTCATCAGTTGCTTTTTTATTATTTAAATAACCATCCATGACAACAAAACTATTTATACATATTTCACCAGTTTCATTTGGTTTTACTTCTTGTTGAGTTTTTGGATCAATAATTTTAACTACATTACCTGGAAGAGGTATACCTACACTTCCTAGTTTATTACTACCTTTAGTACCATAACAAACAGGACCAGTTGTTTCAGTCATACCATAACCTTGAACAATTTTACCTTTACTATTATGTTCTTTTAAGAAATTATTAATTGTTTCATTTCTTTGCGGTGATAAACTATCGCCACCACAGACAATACCTTTTAAATAAGACATATCAGCATTTTCTAAATGTTTATTAGAAAGCAAGGCTTCAAATAAAGTAGGTACTCCGAGTAAAAAGTTAGGTTTATATTTAAATAATAATTTATCAAATCTTTTAGCATCAAATTGAGGTACGATATCAATAACACAACCACGACATACCGGAATAAACATACCAACTACTAAACCTAAACAATGGAATATAGGAATAACTAATAAGATAGAATCTTTTGGTTCAGCTTCTGGAAAAAATACCTTAGCTTGTTCATTAACACCATTAATAGAACGATTGCATAAAACAATACTCTTTGGTGTACCAGTTGTTCCACCACTATGAAGAATTACTGCTTGGTCATCTTTTTTTACATTACTAGTAATACTACCTTTGTAAGACGCTCCTAATCTTAAAAAATCTTTCCAAAAAATATATAAACTATTATTCTTTTCTACTTTTTCTTCTTTTCTTGCTACTGCAACATTATATAAAGTATTCATAAGAATAGGCATAGAGTCAGAAGGACTTGCTATAACAACCTTTTTAACTTTTGTTTCTTTTATAATATTTTTAACTTTACCATAAAATTGATTTAAGACAATTAATAAAGAACTTTTTGTTTTAATTAAATAATCTTTTATCTCTTCTTCTGCTGATAAAGGATGGATCATCTCTACTATTGCTCCAATTTTATTAATAGCAAAAAAAGCAATAACTGCTTCAGGTGTATTGGGAAGACAAATTGTAACAACATCCTTTTCTTTTATGCCTAAAGATTTTAAACTTTTAGCACAATCATCAATATAACGCCAAAAAGTTTTATATGTCATTTTTCTACCAAAGTAATTAAAAACAGCTAAATTAGCAAATTTTTTCGTATGCATCATCATATAATCATACATAGATAAATCCGGTATATTTACTATTCTTTCCTCTTCGGTATAATAATGGTCCCATAAAAATTTTTCTTTATTTTGTTTCATAAATAGCCTTTCTATTGTTTGTATATTAATTATACAATATCATTATATGTCATTACAAGTTATTATTTTTACGCAAAATAAAATATTAATCTCTATTTTTAAAGATTAATATCTTTTGAATAAAGTAATTACAAATAAATAATAAAAGTTCAACAGGTATTTTAATTAAAGTTGCATTTATTTTTAAAATACTATATAACTTATCAACCACAAAGGCTGATACAAACATTTGAAATACCACTAACATATAATATTTAATTATTGCTAATTTATTTTTGCCTTTATTTTGAAAAACAGCATTTTTATTTAATAAAAAATTTATAAATGAAGAAATTATTCTTGCTAAAATAGTTGCATAAAATACACTCTTTATTATAAAAATAAATAAGTTAAAAAATAAAATATCAATTAAAAAACTTATAATAGAAACTGATATATATTTAAGAAATACAATATATTTTTTTAACCACTTTTTCATATTATCACTACAGATTAATTATAAAATAATATTTAATCTTAAGCAATAATTAATCTTTAATTCTATTATTTAGGGATTTATCTCTTTTTAATCTATATTCTTTTAAAGCCTTATCTTGTTCTCTGTCTGTTTTAACATAATTTTCTTTGATGCAATTTAATCTATATTTTAGAAAGTCTCTAATTAATATATTTAAGTTATCTTCAGTAACACAACCCACTAATGTCCAATCTAAAAGAGCAAAGAAAAAGTCTGTTAATTCTGGAAAATCACTTAAAGATATAGCTATTTGCCACTCATTAAATCTATCTTTTTTAAATAATGTTATACCATCTAATTCATCTATTAAAGTTTTAGTAAGTACTAAACATCTTTTATCTTTTTTTAAATTTTCTAATTCTACAGATGTATAATTTTCTTTAGAAAATCTTTTAGCAATAATTATAATTGGTGTATTAATAAGACTATCTTTTTGGCTTAAATTTATACATATAGGTTTTTGAAGTATATAATCTTCACCATAATATAGAGTCATTAATTCTGCTATTTTAGAACCAATTGAAAATGGATCAAAACTAATTTTATCTTCACTAATCATATATTTTCCTCCTTTAGCCGAACTAGTATACCACGATTTAAGAAAAAAAGAAATATATTTTTATTTATATTCCTTCTATAATTATATGATTAATTAGATATTTATTAATCTTTTTTTATCTCTTTATATAAGAAAAAACCAATTATCACAAATATGATACTAACTATTTGATTAAAAGATAAAAAATTTGTATGGCTCATCCTAAAATAATCTAAAATAAATTTAGCAAGACCACAAGATATAAAAGAAATACCCAATGTCTTTAAATTAAATTTATCTTTTTTATGTTGAATTATCAAATAAATAAATATAAGTAAAAAAACAATGGCTTCAATGATTTGTACTGGGAATAAATATACATTATTTGGGGCTTCACTAGAATATTTATACATTATTTTAAATATTCCATTATATTTAATACCATAACAACAGCCAGCTAAAAAACAGCCAATTTTACCTATACTATACATAAGAGGCATTGATGGAATAAAGATAAACAAAGTATCTTTAATTGATTTTTTTAATTGAAAGCAAAATAAAAAAATGAATAATAAAGCACCAAATACTGCTCCAAAAGATGCTAAGCCTAAATTCCAAAAATTAAATTTAGTGTTTAATTTACTATAAGATAATAAATATGATAATATTTTTGCTCCACCAATAATTCCTACATTTTCATATAATAGTAAACATATTATTTCTTTTAAACTATAATTATATTTTTTATATAGACAAACTACTACAATAATATTACTTATTAAAGCTAGTATGATACACATACTATAGAAAGGAAAATCAACATTAAACATATTGATTACCCAATACCAGAACAATCCCATGTATTAATGGTATGTATGCATGTAAACAACATAAATATAATTGCTAAAATATAAAGAACTACTGCTATCGCAAATAAGCAAAATACAAATTGAAGAATTTTACTATTTGGACATTTTAAAGAACCGGTTGAGATAGATATTAAAGCTCCAACAAAAAACAATCCTCTTAAATCTTGACTAATAAACATAGCTATAATATTTATCAAAAATATGCAAAGATAAATCCAAGAGTTTTTCTTCTCGCTTTCTAGTTTTTCCATAATTACTTTTTTATTTGGTTCCATATTTCCATCTTCCAAATTTGTTTTACATTTTGGGCAATATTTCCAACCTTTTTCTACCTCAAAACCACATTTTTTACAATACACTTTTATCACCGCCTCAAATAACTTATCTATTGCAAATATTTATCTAATACGTCTTCCCAACGAGTTAGATTTCCAAATTGATCGTATACTTCAATTCTATTATTTGTACTATCAAATTCAATCGTGATATTTGAATTTAAAAGAAACTTTACAGAAAAGATATAACCATTAGTTTCCTTTATATTTGCTATTTTAGTATTCAAATTAATTATTGTTTCATAATTAGAGTCATAAAAATCATATAAATCTTTATTTATATAAATTTCTATATCATCAAGTCCTTCATTTGCTTCGTCATATTCACTCAAAATATTCTCTAAATGATTTCTAGAATTTATAGTTACTTCATTATTAAGTCCAACTAATTTAATTTCATAATCTATTGTATCTAGATATTTATAAATAGCATTATATGCTTCAGTTAATGAATTTCTTTTATTTAAACTATTTAAATAATAATCGTTAATTGTTTTTGATTTATCGGAAGTATCATAAGTAGCAATAAACTCTATCTTATTTTTTCTTGAATAAACCTTATAATATTTAGTTGAGCCTTGCCCCTTTATTGTACCAAAAGAATTGCCATCACAAGTTAAATTGGTATCTGAATTTTTCACTTGATTAATTAATGAGATTTCAGTAAAATTTTCATTGTATTTTTTCTCTAATTCTCTTTCTATATACCATTCGTTTACTGGAATAACATATTTTAAAGTTAGTACTACTACAAATATTGCTATGATTAGTATTATAACAATATTTAAAATTTTTTCTTTTTTTGTATATATCTTTTTTGAACAGTTAGGACAATATTTCCAACCATCTTTTAAGCTATTTCCACACTTTTTACATATCATATTTTTAACTCCTAACACACATAGTATTTTATCTATAAAAAATTATAACATAAATTTAAATAACATAAAATAAAATTTTTGAATTTAACTAAAGTTTAATATTATCATTTTTAGGTATAATGTTATGTACAAAATGGCACCAACTATATATGTCGACACTGATCTAAGTTTTTGGAAATAATATCTAATACTTCAAAATTAGTTATTTCTTTTTATATTATTCAAATTTAATATTAATAATAATATAATAAACTTATTGCAAATTGCTTCATTTTCAAAGGTGTCGAATTCGACACCTTTGAAATCTTTTTAATTCATAATTGTTCCCATAATCATATTTAATCAAGGTATATTAAAACTCGAACTTATCAAATAATTTAAAAAGTCCGAGTATCAATCTATCTGGTGCCCTCAAGGAAGACGGACAACAACTTCTCATTCAATAGTATATTATTTAGTTTTTGTTAGTACTTTTATTAAAGTTTTTTTCTCTTCTTCAGAAATAGGACTTGATGCTGTTTTATCATGTCCTTTACCTCCCATAGTTTCTGCAATTAATCTGACATTTACATTATCTTTAATATTTCGATAAGAAATAGTACCATAATCCAATGCTATAAGCATTGCAAAGTCCATATCAAAATTATTTTGTCTAAAAAATTCGGCTAAATCATTCCTATATTCATAATCAATAAAAACGATACCGGCTTTTAACCCACATATTTCTTTATAATAAACTTGGTTAGCATAATTAGACAATTTTTCTTCAACTTGCTGTTTTTTATTACTAATTAACATATTTTCTAAATCGTTAAATGAAAATCTTTTCCCATCAATAATACTTAGCTTATCATACATTAATTTTATGTATCCATTACACCCAACAGAATAAAATAATAAAGTTAATTCATGAGACATTTTATCATTATATTTTGTTTTCCATTCCCAAGTGTCATATTTCCGTGTTAATTCAGAAAAATCTTCAATTTTTTGATTATCTTTATCTATAAAGCCGTTATTTACAAGCCACTCATAAAACAAACTAGTACCACTGCACAGTCCTTTTTCATATGATATTTTTATTGTGGCAAAATCATACTTATTATAATTACCTTCAATCGCTGATTTATGATGATCAAATATTAGAAACTTATCTTTTAACCGATTGTCATTTGCTACTTTGGATAAAGTTGGTTCCTCCAGCCACAAATCTGTTACAAAAATCATATCATAATTATAGATACTTTCATCATCATAATATTTTTTTATTTCATTTTGAAGATTGAATGTTTCACATAATACATATTCAACCTCATCAAATGCTAATTTAGCTAAAATAGCATTTCCCATTCCATCTATATCACTTTTATGAGTAAATAATAAAATTTTCACTATAACATCTCCTATATTGAAATTATTGCTTTTTGACAATAAGCAAACATATTTTCTAAATTGTATAATCAATTTAATATGTATCATAATTCTAAACTCGAACTACAAAAGTCCGAGTACCAATCAAATCTGGTGCCGAGTGTAAGAATCGAACTTACATCTAAGCGTTACGAGGGCTTTGTTCTACCATTAAACTAATTCGGCATAAAAAATAATGAAATTACTTCTTTATTATATTACTTTTATTTATTTTTTTCATTATTTTTATTTTCTTCTCTCGCAATTAAATAATTTTTTAAATCTTTAGCAACATTTTCGGGAATAATCTTGGCAAGTTCTTCTAAAGGAGCATTTTTAATATTATTAATATTGCCATATTTTTTAATTAATTCTTTCTTTCTTTTATCGCCAATACCTTCAACTGTATCTAAAATACTACTTATACTACCCTTACTTCTTAAAGTTTTATGATATGTTATTGTAAATCTATGTACTTCATCTTGAATACGAGTTAAATAATGAAAGACATTGCTATCACTATCTAAATTAATTACCGCATATGTATCGCCATCAATTAATTCATTAGTTCTATGCTTATCATTTTTCTTTAAACCTACTACTTTAATATGTAAATTTAAAGATTTCAATGTATCTAAACAAGCATTAATTTGATTAATACCACCATCTACAATAATCAAATCAGGCATTTCAGTTTTATCAAGTAACGCTCTAAAATATCTACGATAGATTACTTCTTTCATTGTATTATAATCATCATTTTTATCAACACTAACTTTATATTTTCGATATTCTTTTTTATATGGTTTACCATCCATAAATACAACCATACCACTTACGGAATATGAGCCAAAGAGATTAGAGTTATCAAAAGCATCAATTCTTCTTAGATTATCAATATTTAATAATTTAGCTAACTCATTATTAGCTCCTTCACTTCTCTCTTCTTCTCTTAAGGCATATGTTAATTCATTTTCTAAATATATTTTGGCATTAGTAGTAGCCATATCAAGTAGCTTCTTTTTTAAGCCCTTTTCTGGTGTCACAAAATCGGTTTCAATTAAACTTCCTAAAACCTCTTTATCAATATCATTATCTACTAATATTTCCTTTGGTACTTCATGTTTTAAATAAAAATTTAAAATATAATAATTTAATTCTTCTTTCTCATCTAATTTAATAGTAAGTATATCATTATGACTACCAATTAATTTATTATTTCTAATAAATAAAATATTAATACCTATATGACCTTTATCTAAATAGAAACCAATCACATCTCTATTAACAAAATCGTGTAATTCAACTTTTTGCCTATCTAATACTACATTAATATAATGTAATTCATCAGTTAATTCTTTAGCCATTTCATAATTCAAACTATTAGAGTATGCGTGAATTTTTTCCATAATTTTATCTTTTAAGATTTTATCATTACCTCTTAAAAAAGATAATATTTCTTGTTCCATTTGTTCTAATTTAGCTTGATCAATATTTTTAGTGCAATAACCTAGGCACTCACCAATATGGTAATATAAACATACTTGTTTAGGCATACCTTCACATTTTTTTAAAGGATATAATCTATTGATTAATTTAACAATTCTTCTCGCAGCATAAGCATTGGGATATGGGCCAAATATTAATTTTTTATCTTTTCTTTTAATATTTAAATATCTTGATACTTTTAATTTAGGAAAAGGTTTACTAATATATTCAATATAAGGATAACTTTTATCATCTTTAAGTAAAATATTATATTTAGGGTTATATTCTTTAATTAAATTTATTTCTGTAATAAATGCCTCAGTTTCACTACCAGTAACTATATAAGTAAAATCTACTACTTCACTTACCATTTTTCTTGTTTTACCAGTAACAGTTCCTTTAAAATAGCTATTTACTCTTTTATATAAATCTTTAGCTTTACCTACATATATAATGACATTATTTTTATCACGCATTTGATAACTACCTGGTAAATGAGGTACTAACTTTAATTTTTCTTCTAGCATTTTATTCACCTTTCATTTAAATATATAACTCCCATAAATTTTTAATTTGTGACTCTATTCTATCATATTCCCATAACATATTGCTACGTAAACGACTATTTGGATCATGAATTTTAAATTTATTATCGATATAATCAACAATAACTATATAATGGCCATTAATTGTAAAATCACCTTTACGAATATTACAAATTATTAAGTGTCCTTTTTTTAAAGCGTTTACCATTTTACTCTCTGATAAAGGAATCTCATTAACAGTAAGGCCATACTCTTTAGCACCATATCTAATTAAATCCCAAGTAGTACCAGAACCATCTAAATAGTAACCTTTTTCTTCCGCCATTTTGGCTACTTTATAAGGAGTAATTGTATTATCGCGTTTAAAATACGTGACAACCATCGAAAGAGATGTTGGTCCACAGCCACTAAGGGCTATATTACTATTACCATAATCACCATACCACCATATAAATGCATAATGATTTCAATTAAAATTCCACATCTGTTTCGGCATTTG
>CANQZN010000051.1 GCA_947628365.1 uncultured Bacilli bacterium
CCGGCCCCGTTGGCCCAGTTGGACCGGGTATTCCCATATAACAACAATTAAGATTAGTATTTTGTTCTCTAAAACATTCTATATATTTTTGGGCTTTTCTAATATTATCATTATTACTCATTAAAAAAACTCCCTTCATAATAATTTATGAAGGAAATATGATTATGTTTATTTATCCCGATAAGTTATATTATATTTACTAGGTCCTTTAATACATTTACCTTTTAGATTAAATCTGGAAGCATGACAAGGACAATCCCAAGTTTTTTCAACCTCATTAAAGATTAAACTACACCCCATATGTGGACATTTATTATAAACTTTATAAGTTTTATTACCCTCTTTATAAATGCCTATACTTTTACCATTAATATTCTCTATTCTAACATTAGAATACCAATCTTTATTTTTAAATATTTTACTTTGAATATATCCTTTCATATTAAAGAGTACATTACAAATAAATTCTTTTAAATTAGTTATAGAATTTACTCTTAGCGGGTTACACATATTCTCATATTTATTTGGTTTATTTAAAATAATATCGCTTAAGATAAGACCTGCAAGTGTACCATTAGTCATCCCCCAAGTATTATATCCTGTTCCCATTAATAGATTATCATTATTTTTTTCTATTCTACCTATATAAGGCAATTTATCCATTGTAATTAAGTCATCATTTTTCCAAACATATTGTACTTTTAAATTTTTATCTTTAGCATCTTTAACTGTATCTTTAAAGTTTTTTCCTTCATCTAAATGATTACACAAATTACATGAATTAGTTAAATATATTTGATAAGAATCATCATCTTGATAATATCTAATAGACTGACAAGGATTTTTACTAGTAATCGCGGTTATTTTTTGGTAACTTGCTTTAGATGCTGTTATATAAGACTTTTCAATATGAGTTTTGATTGGCATAAAATAAGGAAATAAGAAAAAAGGATAATGACATGCTAAAACTATTTTTTTCGCCTTAATAAAATGATTTTTAGTATAACAAATATAATTATTATTATCTTTTTTGATATCAATTATTTTGGTATTTTCATAAATTGGAAATTTATGAGAGCAAATATTTTTAAGACTATATAAATATTTAATAGGATTAAAAACATAAGTATCTGATACGCCAATTGCATAAACGCTATCAATATTGGCAATATTGCCTTCATAATCTATAACATTTGCGCCAAACTTTGTTAATATTTCTTTTTCATATTTTATTTTGTTTATTTCTTCTTCATTACTCGTAAAAACATAAGAAGTAGTTTGTTCTAAATTACATTTTATTTTTTCTTTCTTTATAATTGTTAATATTTTATTAATCGCGGATTTTTGACTCTCGTAATATAATTTAGCAACCTCTATGGAATATTTTTTCTCTAAATCTTGATAAACTAATTCTTGTAAATAATTAATCTTACCAGTTGTTTTACTACTTAAACCGTGACCAATTAAATCAGCATCCACTAAAGCGACTTTTAAATTAGTATTCGTAAGCTCATATAAAGTAGTAAGACCCGTTATACCACCACCAATAATTAAAACATCAACATCTAAATTTTTATCTAAAACGGATATTTTACTATCATAATAATCTTTTAGCCATAAAGATAAATACTTCATTTTTATCACCATTTTTATTATGGCTAATCTAGATTATTTTATTTCTATTAAAAGAAAAAACTGCTAAATAAATAGCAATTTTTTATAAAAATCTTTTTAATTCATTAATCGCATATTCTTGAAATTTAAGAAATTCTTTAGCAAATTTAAGTTGATCTTTATCAACATCTTTTTCATATGTAGAAAGTTTTTTCTCCATATCTAAACTACCCATAGAAATGCCTTGAATTAACATTTCAGCAATACTTGAATCGCTATTGTCATTTTTTACTTCTTTTTTAATACCCATTCCGGCACCCATTTTACTAAGTAAGCCATTTTCTGCTAAAGTAGCATTATGCTTTAATAAGTATTCTTTTGTTTCATCATAAAATTGATTATATTTAAGTAAAATATCCTCGACTGCTCTTTTTATTTTGTTATCTTTTTGTTTTAAATCAGCAAGCAATAATGTAATAGTATATTTAGCCATATCACAATCTTTTAAAATATGTTTATATAATTCAATATTTTCACTCATTGCAATTTTCCTCCTATTGTTATTATGGAAATATTGCTTACTTTTATACTTGTTTAAATAGCATTTTGTAATAATTTATTAAGAGCGTTATATAATACATTATTTAAAAGTTTACTATTCTTTATTTCTTTTAAATTATTAGCTATTCTTGTATAATCTTCCATAGTTAAATCTTTATTTCTCAAATCATATATTTCTTTAATTTGTCTGACTGCTAAAGAAAATATTTTTGCTTCATTTTTAATATCTTCATTAGTCATATTTTGTAAGTTACTCTTATCAATATATTCTTTATTAGAAGTAACATTTAACTCTTTTAAAACTGTATTAATGCCATAATTCATAAATGTAGCTAATACAGATTTAAAGTCATTGTTAGTAAATAAACATAAGAACATCTTTTCATTAAATTCATCTTCTGCTAGTACTTTTATTAAATTTTTATCAGCATCTTCATTTAATAAATTATATTCTTTTAATAACTCAAAGAATTCAAAAACAGTATCAATATCATTATTTAAATTATCTCTATCAAGTTTACTAATGATATCTAATAATTCTATATATAGGTCTTTTCTAGTATCGTTTGGAATTTCTAATGTTTGACCCATAAATGATTCACCATTTTGCCATCTAGTGGCAGCATTTGAACATAGTTCACTAATAAAATTAGGAACTAAATAAGTATTATTTAATTCATCCTTTACTACTTTGACATTACTTTTGGTATTATTATCTTCTGCTATATTTAAAAGAGCAAAAGCCATTGTAGACATTCCTTTTAATTCTTTGATAGTTTTAATTTTAACTTTATCTATTTTTTGGGCTGTAACTCTATTAAAAATAAAGTCACTAATATCATTTGAATACATACTTAAAACTATATTATTAGTTATTGGTTTAATTTCGTTTGGTAGCGTATAATTAACTTTTTTTGCTGAACTTTTTAATGCATGATTAATAGAGCCAATTGGATAGATTATTGCTGTTGATACAATAATAAATGAACCTAAACTAACTAAAATATTTATCCCTATAATATTACCATTTTTAGATTGATAATCTCTATATTTCTTTTTATAGACAACTTTAAAGATAACTCTTTTAATTAGATGGTTAATTAAAAGTAATACTAAGAATATAACTAAAAAAGATAATAATCCAAATATAATGATAGTTATAAATTTAGTAAATTCTTGAATTGAATTATTTCTTATCCATTCTTCTTCATTTATATTTAATAATTTTTCAATAATTAAACTAAACTTACTAGCAATATTATTACTACATAACATAATAAATAATTTAGTTATTAAAAAAGATTCTATAAATGTCAAAACATTTGTAACTAAAGACCAAATACTTTTTAATGTTGATCTTTTTGATGCAACAAATAAATAAAAAATAAAAATAAATAAAAAAATTATAGTAAAAATAATTGAAACCAATTTCATAAACTCATACTCCTTTAAATAGATTATATCATAGACTTTTTAAATTCTAAAATAAAATTAACTTTTTTCTTAATTAGTAAACATTTGAGCCCAATAAGTGCCGTAAGATGTACCTTTTAATTGAAAGACACCAAAACCAACTTTAGTAAATTTACTATTAATTATATTTTGATAATGGCCTTCTGATTTCTTCCAACCTTCTGATACTAACTGAACAGTATTGTAACCTCCTGCTATATTTTCGCCAGCATAGTTGGGTTGATTTAATTCTAAATCCTTAAAAATCGTAAAGCATTTACTACCGTTAGGTCTAGTATGACTAACATTATCTGTATAAGCCATTTCCATTGCTCTAATTGTTGCAATTATTGATAACTCTAAATCTAATTCTACTGGGGATACCCCAACTTCTTTTCGATACTCATTAACATATTTTAACATTTCATTATACTTATCCATATTTTGATTAACCAAAGATACTGCTTCTTCCCTCATGCTTTTAGCAGTCCCATCAAAAAGAGATGCATCTATCACTACCGGAATTGTATATTGAAGTGTTTTTTCTTTAGTTCCATCACTCTTAGTTTCTAAATTATAATAATATCCTTTATAAAACTTAGTTCCATATTTTTCATATTGAAATTCTAATTCTTCTAATTCATCTGTTTTAGTAACTACATTTGTATCTTTTTTAATATCTTCTTCTTTGGTATTTATAGTTTCTTGATTTTTCTTTGATTTATTTTTCACTTCTTTTTTTGGCTCTTCTTTATCTATATCTAAATTATTCTCTTTTGTTTCTAAAATATCATTTTGCAGTACATCATTATTAATTTTATCTTCTACAACATTTGGATAAGAATAAGTTTCACTAAAAAAAGTTTTTGGTGATATAAAAAATCCCAAACTAAAAATACCTAATACTATAATTACAATAACCCCAATTTGCTTTTTCATATAACCCTATAACCCCCAACTTTAATTTTATATCTATAAGAATAGTATATTAATTATTACTATAAATTTCAAGTTTTACTGGGAATTATTTTTAAAATATATAATAATAATTTTATGAGTGTTATAATTAAAAAGGAAGGCAAAATATGAATCAAAAAAATATAAAAAATATTTTAAACAAACCAAATAAATCAAAAATAGAAATTGAATATATAAATAATAATTATGAAGAAATTTTAAAGTTGTTATTTAAAGAAGCCGATGAAGAAACTTTTAATAAAATTAAATCAATAATTAAAAGTAATAATTTTTTTAAATATTTTTCTTTTGATTTATACTATTTTCAACCCATAAACATTAGATTAAAAAAGAATTGTCAAAATAAAGAAATCATTAATTCAGAGATAAGAAGTGAACCTTTAGTAGCTTTAAATAAATATGATTATGATGCCCAAGAAGTAATTCAATTACATTCGAGAATTTTTGTTAATCCAGTTTATTTTAAAGCAAAAAGAAAAGGAACATTCCCTGAAATATATGTTAGAGAACAAGTGTTAGAAAGTATATTAACCCATTTAGAATTATTACCTAAAGATTATGGCTTTATGGTTTTTGATGGGTACAGAACATATGAATGTCAAAAAGATATTTATG
Source organism: uncultured Bacilli bacterium (assembly GCA_947628365.1). Classification (GTDB taxonomy): domain Bacteria; phylum Bacillota_I; class Bacilli_A; order RF39; family UBA660; genus SIG200. The sequence goes on from CANQZN010000051.1 coordinate 5,221, forward strand.
ATGAAATCTTAAATAAAAAGTTTATAAGTGAAAGACAAAGGCCAGAAAATAATTTAAAAAGTGACAAAGAAATAATTCAAGATTTAAAAACTAATGTTATGCCATATTATGTTTCTTATCCTTCATTTAATCCCCCATCAACTCATAATACTGGTGGTGCAATCGATATGCGAATTTGTAATAATAAAGGAAAAGTTTTAAAATATGGTTGTGACTTTGATGAATTTGAAAAAGTTGCCAATCTTGATTATTTTGAAAATTTATTAAAATCAAAACATACATTAAATGATGATGAAATAGAGTGTTTAATTACTAGAAGAATAACTACTAATCTATTAAAATATCCAACTAAAAATCTAGTAAAAAAAAAGATTTGTTAAAAGAACAAATTGTTTTACTGAATTTATTGGAGAAGATTGGCATTATGATATTAATAATCAATGGGATTTTGATTTAAAAAAAGCATTTTATGGTAGTTGTCAAAGTGATAATATTAGTCCAAATCCCGATTATACAATTATAGAATATATGAATAAATATCATAATTAATTTTACATAGTTAATTCATAACTTATATCAATTAAATTTTTAATTTCTTTCATAGATACTGTTCCATCTAAAATAATTGTTACCCAATGTTCTTTATTCATATGATAAGCTTTAAAATATCCTTCATTTAATCTTAAGTTTCCAATTATTTCTGGTGGACATTTTACATTAATAATATCTACTTCTAAGTTACTAGACAAACCAAGTTTATTTTTAGGTATATTCATAATTACTCCATACCATTTTTTATTATTTCTTAGTACTGCATATTTAGGGTATTTAAGCCATAAAAATTCAGGATTAGTATTATATTTTTCTTTTACATATTTATATATTTCATTTCTATTCATAAATACACTAAAATAATTTATTAAACTATTTCACTATTGATTAGTTTTAATAAATTTTTCCTTCTTTTCATACCCCTTACATCATTAAATATCGCTAAATCAATCATTTCCCATAATGGTACCCAACCACCAATTAAAAATAATTCTTTCCATAATTCATTTTGCATTTTAAAAGATAAAAATATAAAAAATACTCCTGCAATAAAGAAAATTAATTGAATAATATTAGTTTTATCATGTTCTCTTATTGTATTATTATATTCTTCTTTAAATGCTGTATATAACATTTTCTTATAATCTAATTTAGTTTGACAATTATTATTAACTATTATTTTTAATTTATTTTTCTTATCTATAAATTGGACTTCTTTAATTAAATATTCAATTAAAGATTTAGATACTTTATCATTATTATATTTTTCAATTAAATCTTGTTCATTATTTAAATCCACTTTTATTATCTTTTCCATAGCTACCTCTTAATTAATTATAACATACACATTTCTTTTTTTTAAATTATTAACAATAATGATAATGTCAATATAAAAATGTAGGTTTTTGCTAATATAATTTTGTAGGAAAACCTACATTTTTATATTAGCACTATCAAATAACTACTGTTCTTATTAAACTCCATTTATTTTTTTTCATAAATTAAATATGATTTTGCTAATAAATTTTTTATTTTATTTTGATTATTAAATTTTTTTAAAGCTATATTAGTATAATAAACTTTATTTATTTCTTCACTATTTTTTATATTATTTAAACAATAAGCACTACTTATTTTATCTGTATCACTATGCTTTCTTATAGCTTTTAGGGAACTTTTATAATTTATCAAAAGGATATTTTCTTTATTATAATTTATTATTTTATAAGTAACATTACCAGAGATTGCTGAGTAGAATACAAAGTTATTATCTTCTATTTTTATATACATATTATTTTTATCATATTTTTGATTAATCATGTCATAATTATAGAAAAAATAACCAAAAACACTCCCTAAAAATATTAAACAAATTATTAAATAGCTTATTAATACTTTTTTTATAATACTAATTCTTTTTTTATTATCTTTATCTATTTTAGTAACTATACCTACCATGTTTTCTTCTAATTTTTCTTGATAATTTTCCCTATTTAATTTTTCTCCACTTAATAATTCATTTATGGTTACTCCTAGTTCTTCACATAAATCTTTTAAAATAGCATAATCTGGTAATCGTCTGCCCGTTTCCCAATTTGAAATAGCTCTGTCTGTTATACTTAATTTATCTGCAAGTTCTTGTTGAGTCATATTTTTTGCTTTTCGACATTTTGCAATAAATTTACCAATCTTTTCTTGATCCATATTTTTGCTCCTTCCATAAATTATTATAACTTATTTAGAGTTTGAAGTATCCAAACAAAGTGTGGAGTTAAAAAAAAGACTATCAAATTTACTTCATAATCTTAATCATATAAATTGTATTTTACATCATAATATTGCACAGGATAAAAATACCAAAGCCAAACCTATAATTAAGCTATAAACACTATTTTTAGGTTTCGTATATAAAACTATTATTGTTCCTAAAAATAATAATGTGTCTATTATACTTTTTAAATTAAAATACCATATTCCAATACTAAAACATATTCTAAGCATTACACAAAATATTAAACTACAAATTAAAATTGATATTTTATTTTGACTTTTTGCATACCAACAAATAAATGCAAGTATTGGACTTATAGCAGTTATTCCATACCAAATCATCATATAACTTTTAGGATTAAAACCACTAAACATAATTGTATATAGATGATAACTTACTGTCATACCTACAAAAAATAAAAATACATTTAAACCTGCTCTTAATGGTGTTTTACTAAATACAGAAATAGTAATTGCTAAAAATATCCATATTCCAAAATAAGAAAACACATTTCTTAAATCCAATATTCCTAATATATGTTGCCACCATATTGCATCATTGATAGCAAGATTATCTAACCATTTGGAAAAAACACCTAAAATTATACCTAATAATAATATCAATAAACTATATATAATCTTTTTAGATATTTTTATATCTTTATTAGGTTTTCTAATACTATCAAGCCACTTTTTCATTGTGAACCTCCTTTAAAATAAAATTTAATTGCTATTAATCTAACTTGTAATTTTTATTTACAATATTTAATTATTCTTTTAATACCAATAATGATTATTACTATTGCTAATATCAATGCTGGAACCCATTTTAATATTGCTACTTTATTAAGTAATAATATTATAAAGGAAATAACTGCTGTTTCACCAATGACAATTTCAAAAATAGAAATAACAAAACCTATATCTTTTTTCAGAATTCCTCCAATTCTATAAATTACTATATGTTTCGCTAAAATTATACCATATATTTGTACAGTAACAATCCAAACCAAACATAAAATTTACCACATAAAATGCCACATAAAATATTTTAATGTCTTTAAAAACCCAGTAAAATAAACAAAAATAGAGAGCATTTGCTCTCCTTCATGGGGCGGTTAGTATTCACGCACTTCTAAGTTTATTTATTTTAAAACTTATAAAATTATTTAAGCAGCACAATTGTTTCTTAACTACCTTTAAGTTAAATTTTATAATACATTTGATTTTTACTAGTTGGTTTATCGGGAATAGTAAGAGCCACTAGTCCTTCATTTATAG
>CANQZN010000052.1 GCA_947628365.1 uncultured Bacilli bacterium
CATAGTTGTTATGTCTATTTTTTTGCATTTAAAAGGTGATGAATTTTCATTCATCACCCCTCAATGTTTAAGAACCACTTTAGTAAGTCTTTAGATAATTGGCTGGACATCACTTCCAGCATCTCATCGGTTTATCAATAATAACCTACACTTAAGACTAATAATAATCCGCGATAGACGATGATATTCTATCCTCAAATACCTAACATATTTTTACCACTACTTTTATATTAAGTCAATAATTTTTCAAAATAAAACCCCAAATAATGGGGTTAAAATTCATTATGGCGGAGCAGGAGAGATTTGAACTCTCGCGTCAGTTACCCGACCTACACCCTTAGCAGGGGCGCCTCTTCAGCCTCTTGAGTACTACTCCATACCAAGAATACTTCTATAGTTTAACATAATAACAACCTTTAGTCAATTAATTTAAACAACAAAAGTATATGGTTATTGTACCCTAAAAGTATGAATTAATACTATATTTCTGAAATATCATTTATTTTAGGTATATTTGGGTTAAATTCATTAATAACTAAACTAGTTGTTGATAATAACATACTAGCTATTGAAATAGCGTTTACTAAAGCATTAATAACTACATTTAACGGATCTAAAACAATTGTCTTTTCAATATCTTCATATTGACCACTTTTAACATTATAAAGAATTTGATAATTACTATCTTTAATTTTAGTTATGATACTCTCACTATCTAAGCCAGCATTTTCTAATATTTGTTCCATTGGTTTAGAAAGAGACGATTTTAAAATTTGATAACCAGTATTTTTCGCATCTATTTTATCACTAATAAGATTATATAAAATACCACTTCCAGGGACTACACCATATGATGCATAATGAATAGCATTTAAGGCATCTTCATAACGCATTTTGGCCTCTCTTCTCTCTGTTTCAGTTTCGGCCCCTACTAAAATTTCGGCACTTCCATGTTCTAACATTGTAATTCTTTTTTGCACAAATTCTTTTTCATTTGTTTCTTTTAATTCATTATTTAGTTTAATAATTTGAGCCTTTACTTTATCATTAAATTTAAAATTTATCGTTACCTCATTATTATCAAATTTGATATTTAACACTTCTCCTAAAAAATCTAAATTAATTTTAGTACTATCTTTGACTATTTCTGCATTACTTATAATTTTGATATCTTCCAGTATTAAGTTTCTTTTAATTCCATATAATGGAGTTTTAAATAAAATAATTTCACTTTCTAATTCCATATTCAAGCTTAAAATATCATTAACAAAAGTATCAGAATAATCAGTTGCTAATATTACTAAACTTCTTTTATCATTGATAACTTTATTTAAAATAATAGCTATTTCTTCTATATTATTTAATTCATTATTAACAATTAAAATATAGGGATTGTTAATGGTTTTAAAACTTAAATGATTTAAAAAATAACTAGATGCCAGCAAAGAGTCAAATGTATATCCACTTGTATAATTAATTATAGTTTTATCATTATTAGTTTCTTTAATTAAAATGGCATCTTTTTCTAAAATCTTTAAATATACTTCACATATCTCTTTACCTATTTTATTATCATTACTAGAAATACAAGCAATACTTTCTAATTCATCCGCACTTGGAATATGGGAATATTGTTTTAGTAATTCACTAATTTCATAACCAGCTTCCTTTAATTCTTCTTTTAAAATTATTGGACTTTTCCCATTTCTAATAAATTCTCTAGCATTATTAAAAATACTTTGTAAAAGAACTAAGGTAGTAGTAGTTCCATCACCAACATTTTCATTTGTTTTAACAGATGCTTCTTTAGCCAGTTCTAATATAGTATTGACTATTTCATCATCACTACAAATATTTAGAGCAATAGTAACGCCATCATTAGTGATAAATGGACTAAAGTCTGAGTGATCAATAATAACATTATTACCATTTGGTCCTAAAGTTTCTTTGACTGTATCACATAACAAATTAACTGCTTCTTGCATTTTTTTATCTAATACTTCTCCCCTTACAACTTTTCTCATCTTTCATCCTCCATTTCTATTAAATATTGCCAATATTTTTTAGGCATAAAATTCATTCGGCATCTATCATTTTTTCTTAGAGTAATACCGATAATGTTATAAAATTCCTTCCACATATCTTCATAACTCTCTTCTTCTTTACTAAACTCAACATTTTTTAGATTTATCTTTTCCTCATTGGCAAAATATAATTTTTGACTAAAATAAATTGCATAAGTTTTTCTATTTACATCTTTAATTACCCAATTAAATTCTTTTAATCTTTTTTGAAAGTGTTTAGCTAAAATAAATAAAATATCATTATCTGGATTAATCTCAGCATATAAACTTTCACTCTTTAATTCTTTAAATCTTAAGAATCCTTTGAATTTATGAGCTTCTCTTGCCACCTTTTCCTTAATTCTTAAGGCCTCACTAACACACCTTAAATTACGCATCCTTATTAAATTATCTTTAAATTTAAAATAGTTTAAAAGATAATAATAAATAACTAGTTCTTTATTGTTTTCACAAGATGAATAGACATAATAAATTATTTGCATATTTTCTTTACCAAAAATATTCTTTAATTCTCTTAAAATATTGGAGTTATTCTCAACTTTTATATTTATAATATTTTCAAACAAACTGGGATTATACTCTTTTCCCTCTATTTTATAAGGCCTAATTTTATTTTTTAATAATGTTTTTATAAGACTAAGCAAAGATATAAAATCATTATCATAAATATAAACTTGATTAGTTAAATAAGGATAATTGTTTTCCATAACCTATCTCTTTTTCCGCATCATCTAAAAATAAATTTTTTTCAATAAAAGAACTAGATAAAAGCGTAGCATTTAAATTATATTTACCATTACAAGTGATAAAATATTGGGCTCTTTTTAGAACAACTCCCATCTTTTTTAAATCATTAAAGTTTAATTTAAAAAATTTTCGCGATGTTATTATTCTTTTGGCGGAAGTTACCCCAATACCTGGAATTTTCAAAAGTTCATTATAAGTACAACTATTCACTTCTTTAGGAAATTCATTTAAATGATTTAAAGCCCAGGAACATTTAGGATCTACTAAAACATTAAAATTAGGATGGTTTTTATCGAGTAAATCACTAACTTTAAAGTTATAAAATCTTAAGAGCCAATCTGCTTGATATAATCTATTTTCTCTTTTTAAAGGTGGCATTTTTAAAATAGGTAAATTTTTATCTTGATTAACCGGAATATAAGCCGAATAAAAAACTCTCTTTAGTTTATAATCATGATATGAATTTTCACTTTTGTTCATTATATCTAAATCTGTTTCTAAAGAGGCACCAATAATCATTTGGGTACTTTGACCAGCGGGAGTAAAATTTTTATTTTGATTAACTTTGACATAATTCATAATTTTACTTACTTTACTTTCCTCTTTATTTGGAGCAAGTAACTTTAAACTTTCATTACTAGGTAGTTCAATATTAGCACTTAACCGGTCAACTAAACTACCTAATTTTTTTAATTGATATTCACTACAACCTGGAATAGCCTTTGCATGAATATAACCACCAAAATGATATTTATGACGTAATAATTCGATTGTTTTAATCATTAATTCCATTGTATAATCTGGACTTTTAATAATTCCTGAACTTAAAAATAAACCTTCTATATAATTTCTCTTATAAAAATTAATTGTAATTTGACAAATTTCTTCAGGCGTAAATATAGCTCTTTTAACGTTATTACTATTTCGATTGATACAATATTTACAATCAAAAATACAGATATTGGTTAAAAGAATTTTTAAAAGAGAAATACAACGGCCATCAGAGGAAAATGAGTGACATATACCAGAATAGGCAGTATTACCAAACTTACCATTAGTACGCGTACTACCACTTGATGAACAAGAAGCATCATACTTTGCACTATCAGCTAAAATTGTTAATTTTTCCATAATGTCCATAAATTATTCACCTATAGTTATTATAACGCAAATAGTTTTAATTAGCAAACATTTGTTTTAATTTTGCTAAAAATTGCCAAAAAGAAAAAGTAAACTTTTCTTTGTTTACTTTTAAATTATTTTATTAATAAATTTCTAAGAGTTGCTACATTTTCGTATTGAATAGATAAATAATCACTTGATGAATCGCTGTTTGTAACTAAATCTTGAATTGTAATAATACTTGCCTTATAAGAATTAACCAATTCATTTATTAAATTAGTATTATTATCACTACTAACTTTAATAATTGTAGTATATTTTGAATTTTTAAATTTATTTTTTAAATCATTTAAAGCATTTTCACTCTTACTATTTTCAATATCTTCAAGAGAAATAATTGTAAAACCATATTTTTCTAAAAACTTTAAGGAATTACTTGCTACTACTAAAGTATTATTATTAATTTCACTAGCTTCTTTAGAAATACTTCTAAGTTCAGCATCGATCCAAGAAACTGATGTATATAATTCATCATATTTTTTGGTTACTTCTTCTTCTTTTAGTGGATTATCTAAATATTCATTTAAAGTATTTTTAATATTTTTAGCAAGCATTAAGAAGTTATTGGGAGCAAGCCATAATTCTTTAATATCATAATCATAAGAAATACCATCTGTTGCATTAATAATTAGTAAGTTTTTATTTTCTTTAACAAATGATTTAGCAATATTTTTTTCTTTACTTAAACCCATATAAACAAATAAATCACTATTTGCATATTCATCTATTTGTTTATCAGTTAGATTGTAATTATTTAAATCTACTCCATTTGGGTAAATACTTTCAACAACACTATAATCCCCATATAAATAATTTACGATATACTTTATGGGATAAACTGTAGTATAGATTCTCGCACTATCTAAGTTATTATTTCCATGTTTACAACCACAAAGTAATAAACAGCATATTATTAATACTATATATTTATTTATTCTTTTCATAAGTCCACCATATTTAATTTTACTATAACCATTTATTTTTCGCAATAACATTAGTTTCAATTAATAATAAGATTATAGACATTATACCTGCCCCGATTACATCACTAGCAAAATGAGCCCCTAAGTAAATTCTACTGATACCTACTAATATTGGTAAAAGAACTAAAAATGTGCTAAATACTACTTTTAATTTTTTATCTAATTTACTTTTTAACACTAAATATAAAAGTATTCCATATAAAGATACTGATGCCATAGTATGGCCACTTGGAAAACTAAAACTCTTTTCTGTTACTAAAGCTAATACTGTAGGTCTTGCTCTTCTTATAATAATTTTTACTACATTATTTACAATTGTTGAAATAATGATTACTCCTGCAATTATAAAACTACAATTTTTCTTTTTCATTATTAAGAATAAAAAGAAAAAGAAAACACTTAATAAAATAATAAACAAGGTACTACCAAAGAATGTCAACACTTTATAAATTGTATTCATATTATCAGTCATTTTAAATGTTACTAAATTATAAATAGTTGTATCAAATCCTGCTATCTTATCCATTTTAATTAAAACTATTAAACCACAGAATAGAATAATTAAAATGCCAATTATTATTTTTTCTCTTAATTTCATTTATTTTCTCCTTTAAAGACAAATTCTCTTTGAATTACTAAATTGATAACCCAAATTAGAGAATCAATTACTATTTTTATCAAAATAACACTTACCTTTGGTATTAAACTAGCAAAGTAAGTAACAAAACAGCCAGACATAAACATTTGAACAATAACTAATACATAATACTTTAATAAGGTAAATAAAGACATATTTTTAAATACTAAGTTAGAATTAATTATATAATTATAAATTGAAGATACTATTCTAGCTAGAATTGTTGCGGCTAAAATTTTGGAATTGATTTGTAAAATACCAAGGATGGCACTAAATAAGATAATATCGACTAAAAATGAACTAAATGATGCTAAAAAATATTTTAAAAATAAACGATAAATCAAAACTGCATCTTTTAAAGGATTGAAATGACTATTAACATTATTATTTAAATAAATTGTAGCAATTTCAACTTCTTTAATTGTAATATCATTTTGCTTACACATAATAAGCATATTAGTTTCGTATTCATATCTCTCACCCGCAAGGCCTAAAAATGCAGTCATTAAATTACGATTAAAACCTCTTAAACCAGTTTGCGTATCAGATATATCTAAGCCTATAAATATTTTAAATATATTACGAGTAATTTTATTACCCCATTTACTTTTGGAAGGTACTATATCTAAATCAAAATCTCTAACACCAAGAATTAATTCATCTTTATCTTCTTGAATTTCCATCGCACATTTTTTAATGTCTGCAACACTATGTTGACCATCAGAATCGCAAGTTACTGCCCCAATTATTTTAGGGTGTTCATTTAAGAGATAATTAAAAGCATTTTTTATTGCTCTTCCTTTACCTAAATTACGATAATGATATATAACTTCAACACCATTATTTTCTAAATTTTTGAAAAACTTATCGTGATTTTTCTTACTACCATCATTTACAACAAGGATATGTTTAAATTCTTTTTGCAAATCATCAATAAATTTTTGCATTATTTTTTCATCGGGATCTAATGTTGGTACTACCACAAAAATATTATTCATATCTACTCCTATTCATTAACTGCTTGCATATCCACTAATTTATATCCCCCATTATAGTAAATAAAGTATAAACGATCATGCATTTTATCAACTTTATCATTACCATTAACAACCATATTCTTTTCTAAACTTACAAGACAACTAAAGGCATTGTCATTATAAATGACACAATCACTAACAGATTCATTAGTAAATGTTGGGGATTTTAATCTATGATTACTAACAAAAGTAATATCAATACCATGACTCCAATCATAAGCCCTTTGATACATTTTAGAGCCACTTATTAAGTAAGGCATTAATGTACTTAAACCATAATTTGTACCCCTTAAATCTTTCGTTAAGAATAAACTCCAATTCTCTGCTAATTTTAAGACATCAAAATCATCTTTAATATAAGTTTTGGCTTCCTCTAAAGTAGTAAATTCTTGAAACTTTTTCGTGATATTTATTTGATTATCTTTTATATCATATTTAACTTCTTTATTACTAGCATCTACTATTTTAATTTTAGGTTCATAAACTAAATTATTGACATTATAAGTTTTACTTTTACTAATTTCAACATACTTAGTTAGATTTTCAAGACCAGCAACATCACCACTTTTAGTAACATCACTATCATCTAAAAGATAACTATTAATATAGACTTTATAATCATTTGGTACAGTTATTTCATAAGCATAAACACCATTATCAAAATAATTTTTAGAGTCTACTATTTCCCACTCATTGATTGTTAAAATAGCCATTTTTTTATAACTTTTCGTACTTTTTAGAGAAACTGTACTAATTAATTTACTATCATTATATAAGTCATAAGCATAGATATCACCTTTACTTAATTCACTATTTTTCCTAATTTTTAAATTATCACTCTTATATAACTTTTTAATACCATCAGTAATCTTAGCATTACTACTTTCAAACTTACTAATAGTAAACATATTATCATTAACACCTTCAGTTAATTTACCACTTTCTGCTAAGTAACTAATATAATTATCTACTAAATGTCTTTCATATAAAATCATACTATTATAAACATATACTAGAAAAACTGTACTAAGTATTACCAATACTAAGCTTAATAATATAAGTGATTTTTTATAGGCACTTAATCTTTTCCATTTTTTAGTTATTCTTAATTTACGCATAAACTACCTCTTCTCTACAATAAACCCTGTTGGTAGACGCCAAGAAGAATTAGAATAATAAAGAGTTACCGAAGTCATTTCATACTTACCATCATAATACATTGAAGATGATGAACCGCCATCTATATTTGCAGCATTTACCGCTCCATACTCATTCATTATATCAATTAAATCAGCTGCTGTTGCTCCTAAATGGCCATTAGCACCCCTGCCATCTGTTACCAAAAGCAAAACTGCTCCATCTTTTCTTTGGCCAATAACTGTTCTTGGGTTAGCACCACTTCCTGAACCATTTACTTCTCTCGATTCACCATTAATAATTAATTTAACAAAGTGGTTATTTGCGTCACTTGCTTCTTCTTGAAAAGCAACGGCATCCCTTATCTTTTCAGTCTTAATAATATTTTCTACTTCACCTTTGCTTTTACCATTTAAATCAATAATTCTTAAAAGATTGTCTTCACTAAAACCAACTAAATGTAGGCCAACAACTCCCGTCGGATTGTTATATTCTATTTTACCATCTCGAACAACTAGTCCTAAAGGTCTTCCTCCTTTATTACTATCTGATTGATATAAGCCTCCATTAATACCCGCAAAAGCATCATTATCATTAACTAATTTATCTAGGGTAACCCCATATTCTTTCCAACTACCATCATAAATTGAAAGAATATGG
>CANQZN010000053.1 GCA_947628365.1 uncultured Bacilli bacterium
AAAGATTTATCAAGACTTGGAAGAGATTATATTCAATGTGGTTATTATGTTGAGCAATATTTCCCAAGTAAAAATGTTAGATATATTTCTATAATTGATCAAGTCGATACATTTTTAGAGACTGCCAATAACGATATTGCTCCTTTTAAAGCATTATTTAATGATATGGCTAGCAAAGATACATCTAAGAAGATTCGCTCTATATTACGTAATAAAAAAGAACAAGGAAAGTTCATTGGGAGTAAGCCTTGCTATGGCTATATGAGAGATCCAAAGGATAAAGGGCATTTAATAATTGATCCAGAAGTCTCATCTTATGTGAAATTAATATTTGATATGGCATACTCAGGTAAAAGTATAAGTGAAATTGTTACTTATTTAAATAACAATAATATATTAAGCCCTAGTATGTATAAGAATATAAAATCATTATCAAAACACAAAACAAATACATGGACTATATCATCAGTAAATAAGATTTTAAAAAATAGAATGTATACTGGTGATATGGTACAAAATGTGCAAATGAAATTAAATTATAAATCCCAAAAAAAGATAACCTTAGAAAAGCAATATTGGATAATTGTTCCAAATACCCATGAACCACTCGTTGATAAAAATATTTTTGAAAGTATACAAAATTCGCCAGCAAGGACTAGAAAAACGTATAAAAATAGAGAAAAACGGTTATTTGAAAATTTATTATTTTGCAAAGAATGTGGAAATGCTTTAAGTATTGCTTATCACAAAAATCATAATTATTGGACTATTAATTGTAATAAGTATGGAAGAGATCCAAAAAGAAGAATGTGTGAGCCACATTTTATACCTTATGATAAATTAGAAAATGTTTTATTGGCTACAATTAAAAAGACTTATAAACAATATTTAAAAGCTATTAATATCTCTGATATTGTAAATAAAGTTTATGATAAGGAAAAGAAGTGTGGTAAAGAATCTAAAAAAATAAAAGAATTAAATCTAAAAGAAAAAGAATATCTTAATAAATTAGATATGCTTTATGAAGATAAATTTAAAGGTTTAATATCAGAAGAAATGTATAAAAGAATTGCTAATTCTACTGAAGTTTTACTAACTAAATTAAGAGAAGAACTAAATAAACTAAAAGATGATAACAAGATTATAAAGAACAAAACTGATAATTTAAAACAATATGAAGAAACAATTAAATCTTTAATTAATATTGAAAAACCTACCAGGGAATTAATGCAAACTATTATTGATAAAATAATTATAGATAAAGACAAACATATTGAAATAGTTTATAATTTTCATATAATAAATAATATTTAAACAAATTTAATTGAGGTAAAAAATGCGAGCAGAAACAAGAATAATTATAAATAATTATTATGATGGAACTGATAAAAAACTATTTGAAAGTTTTTCTAAAATAATTGAAAATGACTATAAAAATAAAGAAACACAAGGAAAAATATGGAAATAGGATCAAACGATTGGTGGATTAGGTGGATATGCAACTCCTTTAAATCCAACAATAAACCCATTTAACTCCTGGTGTGATTATAGAAATGTTTTTAGAAGTCTTCAATATGCTAGATGTGATATGTTTCTTTGCTGTCGCCCCAGACATATAATAATTGATACAGCATTACACATCGAAACTTTAGTAAAACTTGTGGTTTCTAATAAAAAATATAATAAATTTATTTACAATCGCAGAGAATTAGGAAAAAATATATCTCAAATACGTGATAAAAATATAATTGATAACGATCTTTATGAAAGATTGAATTATTTGAGAAAATTATTAAATTATGCTAATCATGATACTGATCCTATTAATGATAGTAGCTTTGATTATGAAGATGCAATAGTTTTTTATATTGAAAGTAGAATAATTGGTAATAAACTACTTAAAATATTAAATCATGAAACTTGCGATAAGAAATATAAAATAAATGAATATTTATAAAAAGTATAATTAATTATTAAATTTTTCATTGAATCATAAACAAATGTTTGCTATAATGTACAGCAAGGGAGGTAGCTTATGAATCAAGATAAAATGCATTTAGTAAACAAAATATTTAATAATGAAACCATTAGGACTGTTTGGGATAGGGACCAAGAAAAATACTTTATAAGCATTGTAGATTTAGTTGGTGTTTTATCAGAAAGCGATAGGCCAAGAAAATATTGGAGTGATTTAAAAAATAAGCTAAAACAAGAAGGAAATGAAGTGTCCGAAAAAATCGGACAGTTGAAATTAAAGTCACAAGATGGAAAATATCGTTTAACTGATGTTTGTGATATTGAGGAAATGTTTAGAATCATTGAATCAATTCCTAGTAAGAATGCAGAACCAATAAAGCAATGGCTTGCAAAATTAGGTAGAGAAAGAATAGACGAAACATTTGATCCTTCACTAGTAGCGCAAAGAGCGATAGACTTATATAGATCCAAAGGTTATGATGAAAAATGGATTGCAAAAAGAATTAAAGGCATTCAAGATAGAAAACAACTTACTGATGTATGGAAAGATGGTGGGATAACTGAATCAAAAGAATATGCAATTCTAACAAATGAAATTTATAAAGAATGGTCTGGCATGACTGCAAAAGAGTATAAATCATTTAAAGGCCTTAGAAAAGAATCTCTAAGAGATAATATGTCTGATGTTGAAATTGCACTTGCAGATTTAGGAGAAATAGGAACTAGAGAAATTGCCAAAAAGAAAAATCCACAAGGTTTAAATGAAAATGTTGAAGTGGCAAGACGTGGTGGCAAAATTGCTGGCAATGCAAGAAAAGACTTAGAATACGAAATAGGTGAGAGTGTTGTTACTAGTAATAATGCATTAAACTACGAATATGTAGATGAGAAAGAAATCGAAATGAAGTAGGTGTTAGTTATAATATGAGATTAGATAAAGAGATATTAGAAATAATAAAAGATATTCAAGATATCAATGAACAAATTAATGCTAAAGAACCAAATAAAATAAAATTACAAATAATAAATAGTAAAGCAAAAGCAAAGTTTCCAGCAGAAACTGCAAAATATGAATTAGCTCTTTCTGCTTTTTCTGGAAATACTTCATTGACACCAATTAATGCTGCTCCTATACATCTTTTATTAGATAGACTACCAATCTATAGGAATTTATATATTAATGAGTTAAGAAAAAAATGTGAAGAAACAAAATATTTTGAAATATTAAAAGAATATAAAATATAGAAAGATGTTACACATTGACTATCACCAGGTGGTGATGGTGCAGAAATAATTTACTCCCTTCGTAATAGTGATGCATTATCAAAAAGAATAGCTACTGAACTTGAGAAAACTGGTCAGAATGTTAGAAAATATTATCAAAGAAGACTTCCAAGTAATCCAGCTAAAGATTATTATTATATTTTAAGAGACACCCCAAATAATGAATCAATTATTGTAGAATATGGTTTTGTGGATTCTACTGGTGATGATGTTAGTCAAATAAAAAATAATTGGGAAGAAATGGCTGAAGCTGTAGTTAAAGCTATTGCGGAATACATAGGTGTACCTTACGTTCCAGAAGATAATGAAAATTATTATCGTGTTCAAAGTGGGGATACACTATGGGGTATTGCTCGTAAATTTGGTATAACTGTTGATGAACTAAAGAAAGCTAATAATTTAACTAATAATGGTTTATCAATAGGACAATTACTATATATACCTAGAGAAGAAACCAAGGAAGTAGAAACAAAAGTATATACAGTAAAAAGTGGCGATACATTATATGGTATAGCTAGAAAATATAATTTATCTGTTGACGAGTTAAAGAAATTAAATAATTTAACAAGTAATAATTTATCTATTGGTCAAAAATTAATTGTATCATCTTCACTTTCAGATCAAGAAAATACTTATACAGTTATGAAAGGTGATACTTTATATGGCATAGCTAATAAATTTGGTGTATCTGTTGATGCAATTAAAAAACTTAATAACTTAACAAGTAATACATTATCTATTGGGAAAGTTCTAAGAATTCCGGATAGTACTAATAATAAACTAACATACACAGTAAAAAGTGGTGATACATTATATAGTATTGCTAGAACTTATAACACTACAGTAGATGAAATAAAAAGATTAAATAATTTAACTTCTAATACATTATCAATAGGGCAAACATTAATTTTACCAAATTAAAAAGCACTAAGTGCTTTTTTTCATGTATTAAACTATTTCCTTTTTTTCATTGAAATAAAGTTACTGCATAATTATCAACAGTACTATCCCAAAGATTCCAATTATATATTTGTGCTAAAGTGTCTATTTCATTCATGAATTCAAAAAATCCTTTTTGAAGAAGAAAATGCCAGTCAATTCCATTTTTTCTTGCTTTTTTCCAATTTTGTTACGCCAATTTGCCATACTAACCTCTCTTTGTCAAATATTATAAGATCATTTAATTAATTGAACAAGAACTATTTATAACTTTCACAAATATTTTCGAACATGGCATATCTATTAATTAAATTATATTGTTTCTCTAGATTTCATTTATATCTTTCAATTTAAAATTTAGTTCTTGAAGCATTAATGCAGTAATTAAATACTCTAAAATAACTATGGCATATTCTAAATTTTTGCCTTTAGCACTTTTTTCTTTTTTCCTATAATCAATAAATAGTGTATCTTCTTTGATAAATATTTGTAAATAAAAATTATTAAGATGCGTCGCTATAATTTCACAATTTTTTAGTATGCAATCTTTGTGATTATTAGTTATTACTTTAATATAATCTATTCTTTCATCTTATTTTTTAACTAATATCATAATGCTAAGGAAATAAAATGATAGTAATAATATTTAAAACTTCATTATAAAAATTTTAAAACCAAGCAATTCTATGCTTGGTTTTTACTTATTAATTATGATTCTATATCATAACTATATTCAATACTTACTATTATATCATTTTCAACAATAAAATTTATTAATGTATCTTCTTTTTTATAAGTATATAAATTATCATTTTTTTCATAATTATTACCATAAACATCTAACATTTTATTAACTGAATCTGAAATAGACACACCTTCAGTTGTAGATATTTCTGTATCTAAGAAGTAAACAGATAAGATTCTTTCTTCTTTATTTAAAGTATAAGTAGTTATTTCATAATGATTATAAGTATATGCTCTATCAGTATCTTCGAAAGCACAACTTAGTAATTCTACATAATCACTATATCCAGTGTACTTCTCTTTATCAAATACTTCACCAGGTGTAATCTTTAAATCATTATATTTAAAACTATAAACATCTTTTTCTTTATTGCTATTTGAATATTCTTTATTACCACATCCCGTGAATAAACACAATATTAAAGTAATTAATAAAGATATTTTAATTATTTTTTTCATATCCATCCTCTATTTCTTTATAATATTCTTTTAATTTTTTTTCATATTTTTGTTTAATTATATCATATTCTCTATAATCTGTTAAATTATATTTTTCTTTTAAAATCTTACCAAAATATATTGATAATTTAACCGCACCATTTAAATTTAAATGTAATCCTCCATCATAAGTATCAGTATTATAGTCAATACCAATATCATTTATTACATCAATAAAATTATAATAATCTATCTTTTTTTCATCAGCATATTTTTTTATTTGTTCATCATATTCTTGATACCAATATGGATATAAACTAGGTGCTTTCATCAAAATTAATGTAATATTATTTTCTTTACATAAAGAATATATTTTATCTAAATATTCATAATTTTTTTGCGAAAATTCATATGAAGCTAATTTTCTTTTGGCAGGTAGGCTATCTACTGGTTTAATATTTTGATTGATTAAAAAGCCATTATAAGTATTAACCTTATTTTTAAATAAATATTTAAAATCTTCCATAGTTAATTCACTTATACGAGCATGATATCTTAAAATAGGAAAAATATAAGATAAAATATTTTCTTCATCCGTCATTGAAGCATTTATTAAATCAATCTTTTCTTTTGACCACTTCATATTATCAATCATTAAGCGGTTATACGCTTCTGAATCAGGTGATGACGTTTTCATAGATGATACATTAAACACGACTAATTTGGGTTTTTCATATTTTAATGTTTCTTTTAATAAATAATAAGATTGCCATATATCTTGGGAAGAATTTCCTCTTACATATCCAGTTATTCCGTAATTTTCAAACATTACTAAAGGACTAATATTGGCATAAACTTCACAATCTCCTAAAAAAATTACTTCATGATCTTTATCTTCTTTATAATAAGCATTTGTCATACTACCTTCAACTAGGTGATTAGCATACTTAGGAGAAACTAAACGATTTAGAAAAATAAATATTAATATAAAAATTATGATTACAATAACTATTTTTAAATATTTCATATATCCTCCTAAAATTTACTATATATAAAATCACTTACATTAAAGCCGATTCCATACATCCCAAACGTTAAAATAATTAAGATAAAAATACCTATTAAAATAATTTTATTAACAGTACTAAAACTATTAACTTTTTCTAGTATATTTGCGTTTATATTTATTTTATCAACTATAAATAATATAAGTAAAGAAATTAATAAAATTATATAGTTAAAATTATTTAAACCTAGGTTTCTTAAACTAAAAGAAGATGATAAGAACAATGTTTTAATAATAGAAATACCATTAGTTACACTAGATGCTCTAAAGAAAATCATTGAAAATGCAAATAACAAATACGTTCTTATAATTTGATAAATTCTATATCCTTTACTTTGATCATTTATATGTAATTTAACATTAATTTTATGAGCTACTGGACCTAATAAATCTTCCAAAACCATATATACAAATTGTAATATGCCAGATGATATTATAAAATTATAACTACCATTATGCCATATACCAATTAAAATCCACATTATAAACATGGAAATATATAGAGTAACTTTTTTACTTACTTTTTTACCAAATTTATTCTTAAAAAACATTCCTATTTTTTGAATTATATTAGATTTCATTAAAGGATAAAAGATATAATCTCTAAGAAAAGCTCCTAAAGTGATATGCCAATTACGCCATAATTCGGTAATTGTTTTTGAAAAAAATGGACTTGTAAAATTTTCTGGTAAATAAATACCAAACATTTTAGATACTCCAATTACAATATCTATGGAACCAGAAAAGTTCGTATATAACTGAATTGGAAAACATAATATAGCAAGTAAAATATATAAACCACTATAAGTACTTATATCACCATAAATTGTATTAACAATAATATTTAATCTTTCCGAAATTACTAAAACTTTAAATAATCCCCATAATATTCTTACTATTTCTAAATAAATTTCTTTAAAATTTATTTTATAATCATTATATAAATAATCTTGTTCATCATTATATCTAATGAAGGGACCACTTGTAAGAATTGGAAAATAAGACATAAATAAAGCACACTTTAGAATATTTTTTTGTGGTAGACAAATACCCCGATAAACATCAACTAAATAACCAATCATGATTAAAGAATAATAAGATATACCTATAGGAAAATCACGATATACATAATTAAATGTAAAATTTCCTCCAAAAAATCTTATAATATATTGTAATGTCAATAATAAAAAGTTAGTATATTTAAGATATAATAAAACACTTAAAATAATTATAATACATACTAATAATATCCATTTAGATTTACATGAATCTTTATATTTACTTATTAATAATCCCCCAAAATATGAAGTTAATAATATTATTAAAATATATAAAACTATTTTAAAACTAAAATTATTATAGAATAAAAAATATATACTTGATGCTAATAATACTAACCATTTATATTTTTTTGGTATAACAAAATAAATTAATAATGTAATTAATACAAACACTAAAAATGTTAATGTAGTTAATATCATAATATTTTACCCCCATAACTATTATTTTAATTTATTTATTATAATGTCTACCATTTCCCCAACATTTTTCATTGTTGTAACTTCACCCATATTAAATTTTATACCAAATTCTTGTTCTACAGCCACTATTAAATTTATATGTTCTAAAGAATCCCAATCTGGTATATCTTTTGATGTAGTATTATCACTTACTGAAATAGTATCATCATCAAAAACATCTCTAAAAACATTATTTAATCTTTCAAAAATCATTTCTCTATTCATTATTTTTCACGTATAATCAATCTTATAGAAATATTAATTAATTTCTTATTGATTGATCCCTTTCTATTTAATATTTTTTTA
>CANQZN010000054.1 GCA_947628365.1 uncultured Bacilli bacterium
CTACGACCGCCCGGTTATGAGCCGGATGCTCTAACCAACTGAGCTAGAGGTCCATTGCTTTTTCATTATACTATAATAAAATAAAAGTTGCAATAAAAAAGATACATTTTATTGTACCTTTTCCCCTTTTTATTCATCTATTATAAACAATTAATGTTTATTATCTTGTAACATATTAAGTAAATCAACTTTGAACATATCTTTAGATGCATTTGCTTTAGAAATCATTATTCCTTTATAAGTAGTTAACTCAGACATATGACCTTCTAATAATATTTTGGAAGGTGTAATTTCTTCAAGCATTACTATTTGTTCTTTTTGATGAACTGTATATATTAATTTAACTTCACCATGAATTTGTGTAAACATTTTATCACTTGGTAATCTAAGTTCATACTTTTCAGTACAATTTTTCTTATTAGAATCAACTTTTTCTCCTAAAAACTTACCATTTCTTAATGCTGGATAATAATCGAAGTTTAACTTTTTAAAAGCAAGCATATTATACTTCTTTAAAGCTCTTTCTAATTTTTTAAATTCATTTTCATTTGTGTAATCTAAAACGTATCCTTTCATAAGACAACCCCCTAATTACGCTATAAGTATAGCACAAATAAAAATAAATGTCAACTATTTGTATATTTTAAACAAATTATTGCCATTTACTCTTGAAAATTTGATATAATATCGTCAACAATTTTGACGTAAATTTTTATTTTAAATTAACAATCGTTTGACCAACGTTCCAATTATCTAAATTATAACTTTTAACTAAATTATTTTCTTTTAATACTTGATGAACTTCTTTAGTTAGAATATTGGTGCTTTTGCCATGAATTACTACTATTTCCTTATTACCCATTTTATAATTATCATTAATAAATTCGGTTACCAAAGCATACACTAAGGCAACTTCTTCCCCATGTAAATCAAGCTTGGGGGTTTTGTGGGTTAACATTTGTTTCTGGTGTAGTATTCACATTATCTACAGGTGGCTCAACTGTATCAGTTGTTGACATATTAGCTGGTGTTTGAACATAAGGATTAGGAGCTTCTGGTACAGGGTTTGGTGCTTGTTCAGTTACTGAAGATGTACTTTGACTTGCATCCAGTACTGGTTGTACTGGTGGAACTTGTGCACCTTCATTTTGAACTGGAGCTGGGTTTTGTACTTCTGGTGCTGGTACCGGTGTTGGTTCTGGTGCTTGTACACTATTATCAACTTTATTATTTGCTGCAACTTCTGCTGTATTAATTGGATTTGTATTAGCGCCATATTTTTTATCATATATTGTAGATACTTCGGTAATTGTTGGAATACTTCCTCTAGAAGTTAATTTTTCAGTACTTAAAGATGATGCAATAGTCGCATAAGCAACAGATCTTTCTTGACCAAAGTCTCTACCTATACCATAGATATAGGCACCAGCATAAACATCTCCTGCCCCATTAGTATCAACAACTTTCATTTTCATTGGTGGCATTATCTTAACTTGACCATTTATGGCATAAATAGAACCATGTTCACCAACAGTAATAATAACTTCGCAATTACTAAATTTTTGTTTTAATTTATTATAAACATTAACTAGAGTACTACTATTTTTAAAATCTATTTTTGACCCAATAATACTTTCAGCCGATGTTTGATTAAAAATAATTGTATGAACATAACGACTTAATTCAATAATTTCTTTTCTTGGGCTAGAAACTACTAAAAAACATCTAGCTTTTTGATAACGATCAAATGCATAAGAAGAAGCATTATAATCGTTGCCATCAGATACTACTATATCCGGTTCTATATTAAATGAATATTTCTTTAGTGTTGAATTATTAGCAAGTTCTAAAACCGTTTTATTTTTATTAGCATTATTAACTATACTTACCACTTGACCAGTAGGTTTATCATAACTTGTTTCAACATAATCTATCTTAACACCAATATTTTCATATTCTTTTTTAATGTTATTCGCATCATCATCGGCACCCATCATACTAGCAATATAAGTTTCTACTCCCCATTTACCAAGTAAATAGGCAATATTACCAGCATGTCCACCACCATTATCTACCCGATCTGTAAGTCTTAATGTCACACCTTCTGTTAATGTTTCATTTGTTGTACAAGTTGTTTCCTTAACAGAACTACCAATACATAGTACTCTCATAACTTCCACCATACCTTCTATTATCTAATTATACAATAAATAATTTAGTTTTAAAAGAGTGACTTTAGAATATCACCAAATATTTTCATTCCTTTAAAAACAAAATTTTCTACTCCACTTGTTAATTTGTCCCCTAAATTAGACATAGGACTACTATAATCAACAACATCTGTTCCTAAAAATGAATCAATGTCAATTTCTTCGCCATTTTGAAGTTTTTCTTCAAATTCTTTAATCTTTTCATCAGTTACAACTACTTTATCACGTATTTTAGCTTCATAATAACCACTATTACTGGCAATGAATAAAGACAAGAACACAACAAAAAGAACAATTAATATCTTTAATATTGGATGTAATTTTTTCTTTTTACCCATTTTGATCTTCCTTAATATATTGAGCTAATATTTCTGAGAGAAATTTAAGTGTATTATTAACTTCTCTAATATTATTATATTGTCCTCCTACTTCTATTAACATTGTTTTAGGGCTAAAATCTTGATTATATATACCATTAACACCTTTACCACTTTTTTGCATTATTCCTCTAAATAATTCTTCTCTTGTATTTTTAATTCTATCTCTTAGATTTTCAGCTAGTTTTAAATTAGGTTCATAATTGGCATGATCTAATCCCACTACAAATAACACTTTAGCATAACTTTCACCATCAATTGTTGCAGTAGTGGCACTATAAACGGAAGAATCACGATGTAAATCAATAAAATAAATTAGACTAGGTACCTCTTTCTTAGCATTTTCCATAAACATTCTAGTTACTTTATAACTACTGCCATAACTCCAATTTAAACTATGTAGTTTATCTGTTACATTATCTTCTTCTACAATAACCCCTATACCCAAATCTTCTAAATATTCTTTTAACATTTTACTAGCCATTAAAACAGTTGGAGTTATATTATAGGCTTCTAGGTAAGTACTTTTATATTTTTCTTCCTGATGCGTATTATAAATATAGACTATTGGTACTAACTCTTCTTTATTTGTATTATTATCTTCTTCTTTATTTATTTCTACTTTATTTTGATTATCTTCTTCCTTATTAACTATCTCTTCTTTTTTTAATTCTAAATTTAAAGCATATTTTAATAAAAACTCTGGACTACTACTTTTTTCTTTAAAATTACTTAAATTATCCCCGATTAACATTTCTATTATAGTGTTATTATTTATAAGATTATGTTTATATAGATATCTAATAGAAAAAGCACAACTTATTAAAAATATACCTATATAAATTATACTTTTATTAATCTTTTTACGACTTTTAAATCTTTTCATAATATCACCCAATCTTATTATAAATAATAAAGAGTAAATATTATGTCTAATTATGGTGTGCAAGTAGAAAAAAAGAACAGATTATTTTGAACTGTTCCATTTATATTTAGTATATCTTCCACCAACTAATTTAGTAATTTTATTTTCCTTTAATAAAATATTTAAATTCCTTTCAATAGTTGTTTCACTTAAATCAGGCAAATTATTCATTATAAATGCTTTATCTATAGGAATTATATTTTCTTTAAATACATTAATTATTCTATCATATGCTAATAATTTTTGATTTTGTATAATATTAACTCTACTATCAAGTTCTTTATAAGCGTTTAATAATACACCTAAATAATATTCAATAAAATATGAATAATCATTTTGATTATCATGCCAATTAATTGAACTTTTTTCTAAAACTTCATAATAACTGTCTTTAGTATCTTCAATTATTTTTTCAATACTTATATATTTGCCAATCATATAATTTGTTTTATACAATAAAAGTAAAGTTAATAATCTACTAATTCGACCATTACCATCATTAAAAGGATGAATTGATAAGAAATCTAAAATAAATATTGGTATCAAAATTAATGGGTCATAAGATTCATTATTAATAATTTCGTTATAACTTTGACATAAAGATTCTACAGCAATTGGCGTTTCCACAGGTGATATAGGCATAAATCTTATTCGTTTATTTCCTAAATTATCAGTCTCTTCAATATAATTTTGAGAATTTTTAAACTTACCACCATAAGAATAACCCGTATATTTATATAAATCTCTATGCAATTGTAAAATAATATTTTTATTAATATCAATATATTCATAATTTTCATGTATTAAAGTTAAAACATCTCTATATCCCGCAATTTCTTCTTCATTTCTATTTTTAGGTTCTATTTTTCTCGTTACTATTTCTTCGATTCTTTTATCAGTTGTATAAATACCTTCTATTTTGTTTGAAGAAGATGTACTTTCTACTTTAGCTACTTTAAGTAAAGTTTCCAGTGTATCTTTTTTCGTGACAATTAAATATTCTTGTTTTCCTTTGTATTCATGAATTTTACTTATTAAACTAATAATATTACTATTTGTAATAACTTCATTATAGGCTTCTTTTAAATTAAATTTACGCAAATTGCATCACCTTTTCTTTCATCTGCATCATTATACCATAAAATGATGCAATTGGCAATTAATAATGATGCAGATGAAAATTATTTAAACCAATAGAGATGGTTCCATGCAATAATTACAACTATTACTTGCACTCTAGAATATTTTTTGATAAAATTAATATGAATTTTTAAGGAGGAAGATTATGCCAAATATCAAAAGTTCAAAAAAAGCTGTTAAAGTTATTGCTAAAAAAACAGATGAAAATCATGAACTAAAACAAAGAGTTAAAAATTTAATTACCTCTTGTGAAAAAGAAATAGTTGCTGGTAATAAAGAAGAAGCAACTAAAATATTTAAAGATTTACAAAAGAATATCGATAAAGCTTTACAAAAGGGTTTAATTAAATCTAATAAAGTTGATCGTGAAAAACAAAGATTAAGTGCAAAAATTAAAAATATGAAGTAGTTTACTACTTTATTTTTTTTTGATAAAATGTATATTGTATGGTGAGATAAATGAAAAAAGCAATAGTTCCTTTAATCTGTTATTTAGTAATAGCGGTAATTTTACTTAATTTAAATCCTATTACTGATTTTTTAGCAAAACACTTTTCTAATAATCAAATACTTAATATTGAAGATGGCAATGAATATACTAAAAACTACGACTTTTTATATATAAAGAATAGTAAAGATTATATTCCCCACTCTTATAATGATTTAATAGATATAGTTTATAGTATTATTAATCAAGGATGGCAAGAGTTTACTTTCTATTGCCCCAATGAATATTCCGATTGTGTTAAAGATATAATTGCTCTTACTAAAGATGAATTAGTTTTAACCCATATTAATAATTTTGTTCATCCTTATAATAGTTTTAATTCAATTAAGACTAGTGTTACAGAATCTGGTGAAGTAACAATTGATATTGAATATTTATATACAGCGGAAGAGATTACAGTTATCAATGAATATGTTCAAAAAGTAATAAAAGATTTATATAATCAAAATGATGATGATTATGAAAATTTAAAAAGAATTCATGATTATATAATAGATCATACTAAATATGATGTTGAAAGAAATGATAATGGTGATAGTAAATATAAATCATTTATTGCTTATGGACCAGTAGTAGATGGTTATGCAACTTGTAATGGTTATGCTGATTTAATGGCTATTATATTATCTAAGTTAAAATATGAAAATTATAAAATTGCTACCACTAAAGATGAAATTAGTTATGAATCTAATGGTCATGTTTGGAACGCTGTTAAAATTGGTGATAATTGGTTACATTTAGATTTGACTTGGGATGATCCGGTAAGTAGTGATGGTAGAGATTATCTTTATCATAAATATTTCTTAGTATCAACGGAAGAATTAAGAGAAGCTGATTCAGGAAATGTTAAAGTTGAAGAACATAATTTTAGTCCAGTATTTTACCAGGAATTTAAGGATACTAGTAATTAGTATCCTTATCTTTTTCTATATAGTTAATAACTTCTAAATAAGTATTATTAAAATCATTATAATCTGTATTAAACCATTTAATATCCATTTGATTATTAAACCACGTATATTGTCTTTTGGCATAATGTCTTGAATTTTTCTTAATAAGCTCTACTGCTTCTTCTAAACTTATTTCATTATTTAAATAACTAATTATTTCTTTATAACCAATAGCTCTTTTTAATATATTAGCATTACTATATTTATTTTTTAAAGTTTTTACTTCTTCTAATAAACCTTCATTTAGCATATCATCTACTCTTTTATTAATTTTATTATATAAAGTATCTCTATCAGTTGTGAGGCCAATAAATTTAACATCATATAATAATTTAGGTTCTATTCTATTTTTATCTACTCTATTTAAATAATTTTCCAGTCTTCTTCTATTATTAGGATGAATATCTATCTCACTATCTATTTTCTTACACATATTATATAATTGTTCATTAGTTAAATTACTATAATCATTATTATTCATTTGACTAAAACTATAATCATAAAGAAGAGCTTTAATATATAAACCTGTACCACCTACTATAACAATATTTTTATCTTGATATTTTTTTAGTACCTCTCTTCCATCTTTTTGATAATCAGCAACACTATAATCTTCATTAGGCATTTTTATATCAAATAAATAATGCTCTATTCCTTCTTTTTCTTCTTCCTTTATTTTAGCTGAACCAATATCTAATTCTTTATATATTTGCGTAGCATCAGCGTTTATAACTATACTATTATATTTTTTGGCTAACATAACACTAAGCTTAGTTTTACCAACCCCAGTAGGTCCAACAACACAAATAATCATAATGTTACTTCCCTTCTTCAACTTGATTATAATTTAATTTAAATTGTTTTGCAATAAAAAATGCTGGCTATATATTTAACCAACATTAATTAATTTAATTCTAGCATAACCATTACCAGTATTACCAACCATGGTACCTTTTCCATCATGAGTTGGCATAGATTCATTACCTGCAATCATTTCCGTATTAGTAAAAAATTTACCACTATAATGATATGAACATTCAATATTATTAGTTTCACCATCACAGCCTTCTTTTGGTTTAATATTTTCTGTAGTTGAAGTTTCATCTATTGCTATACACCCTTTATAACCAGATATAAAAGATGAACCTCCACCGCCTCCGGTCCAAGTACCGCCCGGATGATTACCATG
>CANQZN010000055.1 GCA_947628365.1 uncultured Bacilli bacterium
CAAAAGAGAATTCGTCTAGTTAAAAGACTTGATGCTTTAGTAGCATTCCAAGAATCAGGTAATAAACCAGAATGGATGGTACTTACTGTTCTTCCAGTAATTCCACCAGAACTAAGACCTATGATTCAACTTGATGGTGGTAGATTTGCAACAAGTGATTTAAATGACTTATATAGAAGAATTATTAACCGTAATAATCGTTTAAAGAAATTACTAGAACTTGGTGCTCCAACTATCATTGTTCAAAATGAAAAACGTATGCTTCAAGAAGCAGTAGATTCTCTATTTGATAACGGAAGACGTGGCAGAAGTATTACTGCTGCATCTAATAGACCTTTAAAGAGTTTATCTAGTATGCTTAAAGGTAAACAAGGAAGATTCCGTCAAAACTTACTTGGAAAACGTGTTGATTATTCTGGTCGTTCAGTTATCGTTGTTGGGCCAAATCTTAAAATGTATCAATGCGGTTTACCAAAAGAAATGGCTATCGAACTATTTAAACCCCATGTTATTCATGGCTTAGTAGAAAGAGGCCTTGCTCATAATATTAAAGGAGCTAAAAAATTAATTGAATCTCGTGATGAATGTGTATGGGATATTGTTGAAGATGTAATTACTGAATATCCTGTAATGCTTAACCGTGCCCCAACACTACATAGACTTGGTATTCAAGCATTTGAACCAAAACTAGTTGGTGGTAAAGCTATTCGTTTACACCCACTTGTTTGTACAGCATTTAATGCCGATTTCGATGGTGACCAAATGGCTGTTCATGTACCTTTATCTGAAGAAGCTAAAGCAGAAGCTCGTATCCTTATGTTAGGAGCTAATAACATCTTAAATCCAAAAGATGGAAAACCAATTGTTACTCCTTCTCAAGATATGGTACTTGGAAATTGTTATTTAACAATGGAAGAAGCTGGTGGTAATAATGAAGGAAAAGCTTATAAAGATTGTAATGAAGCTTTGATGGCTTATGAAAGAAGAGAATTATCTCTACATACAAGAATTGCTATTCCGGTAAAATCATTTAAACATAAAATATTTACCGAAGAAGAACAAAATAAATATTTAGTTACAACTGTAGGTAAAATTAAATTTAATGAAATATTACCAGATTCATTCCCTTATTTAAATGAAGGAACTAAAGAAAATATTGAAGGTATTACCCCAAGTAAATATTTCTTAGAAATGGGAACTAATTTAGAAGAAGCTATTAAAGCTATGCCATTAGTTACACCATTTATTCAAAAAACTTTAGGTCAAATAATTGCTCAAGTATTTAAAAGATATAAAACTACTGAAACATCTGTAATGCTTGATAAATTAAAAGATCAAGGTTTCAAATATTCAACAATTGCTGGTATTACAGTATCTGCTGCTGATGTAGTTAGAAGTGATGCTAAAGATGAAATTATTGCATCTGCTAAAGCAAGAGTAGATAAAATTAATAAACAATATCAAAAAGGTCTTATTACTGAATCTGAAAGATATAATGGAGTTATTCAAATTTGGACTGAAGCAACTGATCAAGTTAAAGATGCTTTAGCAGAAATATCTAAAGATAACTTTACTAACCCAATATTCATGATGATGAATAGTGGTGCTCGTGGTAAGATTTCAAACTTTACACAACTTGCTGGTATGCGTGGACTTATGGCTAAACCAGATGGTACAACTGTAGAAATTCCAATTACTTCATGTTTTATGGAAGGTTTATCAGTATCTGAATTCTTCTTATCAACTCATGGTTCTAGAAAAGGTTCAGCTGATACAGCACTTCGTACTGCCGATTCAGGTTACTTAACAAGAAGACTTGTAGATGTAGCTCAAGATATTATCGTTAAAGAAGAAGATTGTGGCTCAATGCAAGGTGTTGTTGTATATGATTTAATTAATGATAAAGATGGTTCAGTTATTGAAAGTCTTGAAGAAAGAATTTTAGGAAGATTTGCATCTAAAAAGATTATTGATCCAGAAACTAAAGAAGTTATCTTACCTGCTGGTGAAATGATTACTGAAAATGTTGTAGCTAAAATTAAAAAGGCTGGCATTAAGAGAGTTGAAATCAGAAGTGTATTAACTTGTAAAACTGTTAATGGTGTATGTCAAAAATGTTATGGTAGAAACCTTGCAACTGGTAACTTAGTTGAAACTGGTGAAGCAGTTGGTATTATGGCCGCTCAATCAATTGGTGAACCTGGTACCCAACTTACCATGCGTACATTCCACACAGGTGGTGTTGCTGGTGGAGATGATATTACTCAAGGTCTTCCAAGAGTTGAAGAGTTATTTGAAGCTCGTATTCCTAAATTCAAAGCTACGATTGCTGAGATTACTGGTAAAGTAATTAGTATCGAAGAACAAGGTGGTAAACATTCTATTGTAATTGAAAATGCTTCAGGTGTTAAAGAACATATTACAAATTATAATATGAAGGTTAGAGTAGATGTTGGGGATGAAGTTAATGCTGGTGATAAATTAACTGAAGGTGTTATTTCACCTAAAGAATTACTTGCTGTAACAGATCCACTTACTGCTCAAGAATATATCTTAAAAGAAATTCAAAATGTTTATAAACTTCAAGGTGTTGATATCAATGATAAACACATTGAAATTATTGTTAAGAGAATGATTAATAAAGTTAGAATTATTGATGCTGGTGATACTGATTTTGTTGAAGGTTTAACAGTATCTTTAAGAGAATTTGCTGAAGGTAATAAACCAGTCATTTTAAGAGGTGGTATACCTGCTAAAGGTAACCCAATAATGCTTGGTATTACTAAGTCATCTTTGGAAACTGATTCATTCTTATCTGCTGCATCATTCCAAGAAACTACAAGAGTTTTAACTGATGCTGCTATGCGTGGTAAAGTTGATAATTTAGTTGGTTTAAAAGAAAATGTTATTATAGGTAAGTTAATCCCAGCTGGTACTGGTGCTAAACAATATAGTGATATTGAACTTGAACTAGAAAAAGAATTATTAGATGATGATGCTAGTGAAGTATTAGAAGAAAAATTCTTAGCAACTGGTGATGAAGAAGTAGCTTAAAAGTAGACAATCGTCTACTTTTTTTGTATAATCTATTTAGAATAGAAATAGGAGTTATCAATAATGCAAGGAAAAGGTAAGAAAATAATTAGTATAATAATAGTTTTACTAATAATTATGGAACTAGGTTTTATTATTTATAATAGTATTAATGCTAAAATTATGAAAAACAAATTAAAAAAAATAAAAGATAATAATAGTACAATTGCATTAATGATCCAACAAACTGAAGGTAAAGATGATTATGAAGAAGTAGAAGATGATGCCTGGCCTTCTTCGGGATATAAATTTAATAAAGATAAATCTTATTGTATATATGTAGATTCTAATAGTGAAGATAAAGTAAGAGATATATTAGATTTTAAAGATGGAAAAGCAATTGTTAAAACTACTAAAACAACCTATTGCTACTTATATTTTGATATAAAACAAAAGACAGATATTACATTTTATTTAGGTGGAAAAACTAATCCTGATGTGGTTGATACAGCACATACAAAAGCCTATTTAAAATGGCAAAATAACGATAATATTTCTGAATATTGTTTATCTTCTCAACCTAATGTTAATAATTGTACAGAGACTGATTGGCATTCATTTTCAAATGCAGAACAAAACGCCCATGAAACTGAAGTTAATTTTACTTTAAGTTCTAATAATGGTGATAAAACATATTATGTTTATTTTAAAGAAAAAGATGGCAATATAATTGAAGAATATGGAATTGATACAATAAGATTATGGATTGTTGAAGAAGAACCTACTATACCTAATTTACGTTCTATTTGTAAAGATAGAACGTTGGCAGAATGTATTCCAGTTGAACCAGTTTCAAAATTAGAGACTATTCCTAATTTGAATTGTAATCAAGGAGGTATGTGTAGGTATCAAGGAAGTTATTCGACAGTCAATAATAATTATATTTGTTTTGGTTCATCAGATTCTAATAAATGTAAAACAGATATTAATAGAGGAGATCAATTATTATATCGTATAATTGGAGTTACACCAGACGGTAAACTAAAATTAATTAAAAAGGAAGCATTAAATTGGAGTTATACTTGGTCGAACAATATGTATAGTAATACAAATTGGCAGTTTAGTAATGTATACCAAGCAATTAATGGCTTTGACTATTTATATAATTCATATTATATTCCAAGCGATTGGCTTAATCGTATAGATTATTATAATTGGATATATGGTGATTTAATAGGTAGTAATTTTCAAACTCCTAGTGTTGAATATATATATAATATTGAAACGGGTGCATTACCAGCAAATTGGTATATATATCCAGGTGTTTATGGTGGTGGATTTTGGAATCAATATGCATTTGCTCAAATTGGACTCATGTATATGCATGATTATAATTATTCTGTTCAAAAAAATGGAATGCTTTGTATGGCTATGGATTGTAGCAATTCATGGATTCATTTATGGAAAAATGATACTTATGTTACTGATAATTTAAAATCTGAAAGTCTGATTACCCATAATGGCTATGGAGCCAAAGGCCAATTGGATCAAAGTTTTTCTATTATAGTAAATAATGATGGTTACGAAAATATTATTTTAGATACTGCACCTAGAGCTGTTAGACCTGTATTTTACTTAGCAAACTTTAATCTAATAAAAAGTGGTGATGGCACTTTTACTAATCCTTATGTATTATCGGATTAGTAATAATAGCATAGTAAAGGAATAATTTTTATGAATAATAAAAAGATAGAAAAAATATTACAAATTATTATAGTACTATTAATAATATTAAATGGTATAAATATCTATAATAAATTTTATAGAGACAATAAGGAAGAATTAAATACTTCTTTGTTTGCCATGCAAATAAGAGATGATGAAAATGAGAATTATAGAGTATATTCTAGTAATAAATTTCCGGTAGGTTATGATTTAGAAAAGGTAGAATGTACTGATAAAGATAAAAATCTTATAGAAGATGGAAATTTACCAGAATTTAATTACGATAGTGCAAGTGGAACTTTAAGGGGAAATATAGATAAAGGAATTTATTGTATATTATCATTTGGAAAACATAAAGATATGGGATTTACTTTTGAATTAAATGGAACAGGTGAATATAATGGCGAAAAATATACCAATAAAAAAAATATAGAAGCGATTTTTAATTGGAATTATGATGGTATAGATAGTTATTGCATATCAACTAATTTAAATGGAAATAATTGTGAATGGAAAACAATAAAACCCGATAGTGGAGGAAATCTTAAAGCAACAATAACCTTAAATTTACAAAGTGATGAAAATAAAAAACAGGTATATTATGGTTTTTTAAAAGCAAAAGATACAATTAGTACAGTGCAAGTTGCATCAATAACTTATGATAATGTAAAACCGACATGTGAATATAAAAATGATACAACAGGATTAGGATTATTAAAAAAAGATAATATAGGTTTAAATGATGGAGATAAAGAAAAAACTGATTATCCATCATTGTATGCTGGAACATTTACTAGTACAGTAAAAGATAGAGCAGGTAATGAAGGCAGTTGTAGTATTGAATTAGTTGATAAAGAGCAAAAAAGTAGTTGTAAAAGAGCTTTTTGCTCAATACAAGTACCTCAACAAGCATGTAATGAATATAGTGCAATGAAAACTGAGTCCACTAAACCAGAATTTTGTATTGGATGTGTAGGTTATGGAACTGGCCCCACTTACTATTGTTGTGTAGGTTGTAATCCAGAAACTTTTACATATTCTTGCCCTAAAAATACAACTAATATTAACAATGCAAATTATTGTATAAAGAAATAATTAAAAGGAAGATAGAAAGTTTCTTCCTTTTTATGTTCATAAATTTTAATGCCCCTCTTGTTAATAATTTATTTTTATCTTATAATAATTATATATAATAAAGGAAGATGATAATAGTGAAGAAAAAGATGATTTTGATAGTAATTTTATTATTAATTATTGAAATTGGAATTTTTTCTATAAGTAAGCTTTATATGGCTAAGGTAGAAAAAATAGAAAATAAAAGTGATGGTAAAATGTTTGCTTTAATGGTTGAGCAAAATAAAGGAGCTAAAGATTATCAAGAAATCGATGATGAAGAATGGCCATCAACAAATTATAAATTTAATAAAGAAAATTCTTATTGTGAAGATTCAGATGGTAATAAAATAGCTAAACCCAGTGGATATGATTTGATTGATATAGAAGATGGGAAAGCTATTGTAAAAACAACTAAAACAGTATATTGTTATTTATACTTTGATGTTAAAACTGGGATTGATTTTACATTTTATTTAGGTGGTGAAAGTAATCCAAAATATACTAATAACAGAAATATTAGTTTATATATAAATACAAGTGATTCTACTGCAGATAAATATTGTATTAATAAAACTAATAATACGAGTGGCTGTACTTGGAAAAATTTGAGTGATTTAAGTTTTACATTAGATAGTAGTAATGGTACTCAAACCTATTATATGTTTTTAAAAGCAAAAGATGGAACAATTACAGAAGATTATCAATCAGATACAATTATTTTAGATGATGTAAATCCTATTTGTGGTTTTGATGTAAATGCTAGTGGTGTAACATTTACTTTTAGTGATAACTTAGAATTAGCTGGTGGTGGTACTAATGGTACAGAGTTTAAAGGTGCTTTAAGTGCAAAAACTTATAGTGGTTCAATAAGTGATGCAGCTGGTAATAATTGTAGTGCTAGTAAAACAGTTTATAATTACTATCCATCTTCAACTACTTATGACCTTTATTCAAAGAGTTGTTATTATAATGGTGTTGGAGGAACTAACTGGGCATATGAAATAATTCAAAGGAATGTTTCGGTAAGTCAATGTAATAATAATATAGAATATTATAGTCAACATGGTATGCCTTGTACACCAAATGGTACATGTTGGGGTTCTTCAGGACAAGGTAGTCCTTATTGCCGGGTATGTGTTCAAAGCGGTACATCAGCTCGATGTGATTCTGGTACTCAAATACCTGGTACTAATTATTGTGCATAAAAGAAAGGGCTCTAGGATTTCTAGTGTGAAGTAAAAATATCAAAAATGATATGCGAAAAAATGAAAAGCAAGAATTTCTGGT
>CANQZN010000056.1 GCA_947628365.1 uncultured Bacilli bacterium
GTAATATATAATTATCTTATAAAATAAAGGAGAATTATTTTATGAGAATAATTAACAAAAAATATTTATTAATAATACTTTTGGCTGGAGTAATACTAACCGGTATCATAATATTGAAACCAACTAAAGAAGTTAAATTAGATAATGTGGTGTTAAAACAAGAACTAGATAAAAAGAGCTTTGCTATGTATATAAAAAATGATGATGAATATGAAGCATACGAAGGTACTAAATTTCCGGAAGGTTATGATCTAGATTTAAACGAAAGTAAATGTATAGACAATAATGGACAAGAAATTGAAGATGTATTAAGTTATAAAAATGGCGAAGTAACAATAACAAGTGGAAAAACAACTTATTGTTATTTATACTTTTATTTACCAGAAGAAAAAGAATTTGAATATACTGGAAATTATCAAGTATTTATAGCACCCAAAGATGGTAATTATGAAATAGAATTATGGGGAGCAAGTGGTGGAGATGAAGTAAAAGAAGGTGCTATAAAAGATTCAGCTGGTAGAGGTGCATATACTAAAGGATCAATAGAATTGGAAAAACAAGAAAAATTATATGTTTTTATAGGAGAAAATCCAACAGAGTATGGAAGAGATGCTACACTACCTATTTTTAATGGAGGAGGTTATGGTGAATCACCTGGAGGAGGAGCAACAGATGTAAGATTAAATATAAATGAAACTGGTGATTGGAATAATTTTGATAGTTTAAAATCAAGAATAATGGTTGCAGCTGGCGGAGGTGGCGGTGTGCATACTGCTGTTGATATGACACAAGAATACAAAAGAGGTGACGGAGGAACTATTAATGGTTTAGATGCTCATTTTTATGTGAGTAATGTTGTTGGGACTTGTTCTATAGGTGGTGGGACAACTAACACATATGAATATAGTGGTCATGGAGCAACTCAAACTTCTGGTGGTACTCCCGGTACAATTTTTGGCTGTGGAATTGATCCACAAGAAATACCTGAAATGACAGGAAAATTTGGCTCTGGTGGTTATGGAAAACATGCTAGTAATGCTTTTAAATATACTTCTTCAGGAGGTGGAGGTGGTTACTATGGTGGTGGACATGGTAATCATCCGGGCGGTACTTGGACCGGAGGCGGTGGCGGTTCATCCTTTATCTCAGGATATGAAGGCTGTATAGCAATAGATGAAAATTCAACTGAAGATAATATCAAACATTTAGAAACTAGTATCCATTATAGTGGTAAAATATTCACTGATACCATAATGCTAGCTGGTAATGAATCTATGCCAACATATGATGGACAAGATACCATGATAGGTAATACTGGTAATGGTCATGCTAAAATAAAATTAGTTCAATAATAAAATCTTGCTAACTACAAGATTTTTTCGTATAATTGATATGTAAAGTAAAGGGTTATGATTTTATGTTAGGTGAGATATTAGAAATTAAAAATTATAATTTAATTGTCAAAAAAAGTAGTAACGTATCTGATGATATCATGAATTTATATGTTAAAATCACTGATAAAGATAAAATCTTTGTTGGTGAAATTGTAGCCCTTAATAAAGAAACTTTTGAAATAAAACTAAATGGTGAAATAGTTGATGGTAAATTTATATATGGTATAACAAGAAAACCATCTTTTTCGAGTCAAATCGA
Organism: uncultured Bacilli bacterium; assembly: GCA_947628365.1. Taxonomy (GTDB): domain Bacteria; phylum Bacillota_I; class Bacilli_A; order RF39; family UBA660; genus SIG200. The sequence continues at coordinate 1,654 of CANQZN010000056.1, forward strand.
ACTTTTAAGTATGGATCTTATTCAACTTTTATTTGGCATAAGTAATTATGTCCCAGAAAAGAAATTATATTTAGGTAAAAGTGCTTTATATAAAGATTATCCAGTTTATGGTGATATCAATAACTTATTTGCTAATCATTTAGTAGTTCTTGGTAATACTGGTTCAGGTAAATCTTGTGGTATTGCTAGAATTATGCAAAATTTATTTTATAAAAATGATGCAGTTGCAAGTAATTCAACATTTTTTATCATTGATGCTTATGGTGAATATAAAAATGCTTTTAGTATGATTAATTATGTTAATCCCGATTTAGCTTTTAAAAGTTATACCTCTGATGTCAATGCCAATGAAGAACTATTACAAATTCCTTTATGGCTTTTATCTGTTGATGATATTTGTTTATTATTAGATATAAGAACTAAAAATCAAATTCCATTTATTGAAAAAGCCTTAAAGATAGTAAATATCTTTAATAGAGAAGAAGAGAGTGTTATTAAATATAAAAATAGTATTATTGCTAAATCTATCTTGGATATTTTTATAAATGGTAAAACACCAGCTCAAATTAGAGACCAAGTATTTTCTGTTTTATCAAGATATAATACTAAAGAATTAAATTTGGAAACCCCAATTTATTTACCTGGTTATACGAGACCTTTAAAACAATGCTTGATGATAGATAATACTGGTAAAATTAAAGATATGGAATTAGTTATTAATTTCTTACAAGGTTTTGTTTTAGAAGAAATGAATTTAAATTATCCTGATGGAACATTTTTATATACCTTAAAAGATTTATTATATGCTTTTGATTTTGCTTTAATTGATGAAGGTATGTTAAATGATGAAAATGTTTATAGTCTTGCTAATGAACTTAGAGTAAGACTTGCTAGTTTAATTGATAATGATACATTTAAATTCTTTGATTTTGAATCATACTTTAATAAAGATGATTTCTTCTATATGTTAACTCATAATGGTAGTCAAAAGGTCCAAGTTATTAATTTAAATTTGAACTCTTTAGATGATCGGTTTGCTAAAGTTGTTGCTAAAATATATTCTAAATGGTTATTTGATTATGCTAAAAATAGTGAACAAAGAGCTAGTGTACCAATTCATATAGTTTTAGAAGAAGCTCACCGTTATGTTCAAAATGATAATGATGTCCAAATACTTGGTTATAATATCTTTGAGAGAATTGCTAAAGAAGGTCGTAAATACGCTGTAATGCTTAATTTAATTAGTCAAAGACCATCAGAATTATCAGCAACAGTATTATCACAGTGTAGTAACTTTTTGGTTTTTAAAATATCTCATCCTGCAGATATTGAATTTATTAAACCAATGATTCCTTTTGTTGATGAAGATTTAATTGAAAAGATAAAAGTTTTACAAACCGGTAATTGTTTAACTTTTGGTTCAGCCTTTAATTTACCAACAATTGTTAAAGTTGATTTAGCAAGCCCAACTCCTAGTAGTTCTAGTTGTAATATTTCTGAAAAATGGTTTAATTAAAAAAAACTTGTTAATACAAGTTCTTTTTATTATAATAATTAATTGAAGGTGATACTTATGGAAAACGTTACTTTATTACCAGCAGATCGTTATGTAGTTGTTAATAAAAGTATATTATCAGATACTGATAGATCTATAATTATCAATCTTTATGAGCCTTTAATTGGAGCTTTAGGAGTATCTTTATATTTTACTCTTTGGAATGATTTAGGCACTTCTAATATGATGAGTAGAGATTTAGTTCATCATCATTTAATGGTAGTATTAAAATGTGGTATTAGTGATATAAAAATAGCTCGCGAATCTTTAGAGGCTTTTGGTTTATTAAAAACTTATTATAAAAGTGGTACAATTAATGATTATATATATGAATTATATTCACCATTAAGTCCTCTAGAATTTTTTAATCATCCTATTTTAAATATAGTTTTATATAATAATATCGGAGATAGAGAATATGAAAAATTAAAAGATTATTATAAATTTATAAAGTTAGATTTAAAAGATTATACTGATATTACATCTAAATTAGATGAAGTATATGATACATCTAAATTTACTTTAAGTACTGATTTAAAAGATAAAAATACTAATAATATTACAGTGCTTTCTAAGATTAATTTTGATGAAGTATTAGCAAGTTTATCTAAAGATGTTATAAGTGAAAGAGCATTTAATAGAAAAACGAGAGAATTTATTAATAATCTAGCTTTTATATATAATATAGATACTTTAAAAATGATTGAATTTATTCGTAATGTTGTTAATGAATATGGTAATATTGATAAAAATGGTTTAAGAATTATTGTAAGAAAATATTATCAATTTAAAAATGGTACATTACCAACACTTGTTTATCGTACTCAACCAGAATATTTAAAAAATCCATTGGGAGATAATTCTAAAAGAGGAAGAATTATTGCTGTTTTTGAAAATACGACTCCGCATGACTTTTTAAAAAGAAAAAATCATGGGGTTGAACCAACTTTAAGAGATTTAAAACTCCTTGAACATTTAATGATTGATTTAGAGTTACCACCAGCAGTAGTTAATGTTTTAATAGATTATGTCTTAAGAAAAAATAATAATAAGTTAACTAGTGCTTATGTTGATACAATTGCCTCTCAATGGAAAAGAGCGGGTTTAAAAACCGCCCAAGATGCTATGGCTTTTGCAGAAGCAGAACATAAAAAATTACAAAAAAGTGCTTATAAAACGAAAACGCCAGTTAAAGTTGATACCCCAGTTTGGTTTGATAAAAAAATTCAAGATGAAAATTTAACAGAAGAAGAAGAAGAAGAGTTAAAAGATTTATTAAAGGAGTTTAATTAAGATGAATATAGTAGTAGATAAACAAACAGTTAAACAAAAACAAGAACAAGAATTTATGAATGCTTTAAATAATGCCGATTATAAAGCATTAGTTAAAAAGGTAAAAATTAGTAAAGAAGACGCTAAAAAAAATACAATAAAACTTCTTGATTCTGTTGCTGAGTTAAATAATTGTAAAAAATGTAGTAATTTATATGAGTGTCAAAATAAAGTAAGTGGTTATGTTTATTTTCCTGAAATAGATGATGGTAGTTTAAGATTTACTTATATTCCTTGTAAATATAAAAAAGAAGCTAATAGAAGATTAATGCTTAAGAAAACTAGTGAAAGTATTTTAGATAATGCTAGAATAAAAGATATTAAAATAACTAAAAATAGAACTAATATTATTAAATGGATAAAAGATTATTATGATAATTATGATCCTTATAAAACAACCAAAGGCTTATATTTACATGGTAATTTTGGAACTGGTAAAACATTTTTACTAGCATCTTTATTAAATGAATTAAAACTTAAATATCATATTACAACAGAAATAATTTATGTACCAGAGTTACTTCGGAAATTAAAAGAAGATTTAAATCAAGTAGGAGATAAAATATATTATTTAGAAAATGTTGATATCTTACTTTTAGATGATATTGGGGCAGAAAAAGTAACTGAATGGGGAAGAGATGAAATAATAGGTACTATTTTACAAACGAGAATGAATAAAGGAATGCCTACATTTTTTACCTCTAACTTAAATATAGAAGAATTAGAGAAAAATTTAAGTATTACTAAAGATAGTGAAGATCAAGTTAAAGCTAAAAGATTAATAGAGAGAATTAAATTTTTAACAGAAGATATTGAACTTTTAGGTAATAATTATAGGGAGAAAGATGGAAACTAAAGTTAAAACACATATTGGTTCTTATGGAATAATTATTAAGAATAATAAAATTGCTTTAATAAAAAAAGCAAGAGGAGGCTATAAAGGTAAGTTAGATTTACCTGGTGGCGGGATAGAGCATACAGAACTTCCTACTGATACCCTAAAAAGAGAATTGTTAGAAGAAGCCAATGTATGCATTAATAGTTATAGTTTATTTAGAGTACATGCGGTTAATATTACTTGGCAGATAAATGATACTCTAGAAGAAGATTTGCATCATATCGGTATTTTGTATTTAGTTGATACTTTAGAAAGTGTTTTAAAAAGTGATGCTGATGGCTTAGATTCAGAGGGTGCTTCTTGGTATAAAATATCCGATTTAAGGAAAGAAGATTTATCTCCTTTTGCTTATTATTCTCTAGTAGAACTAGGTTATAAAATAAAATAAATAGTCAACATAAACAAAAGTTCGTTTTATTGTTGACATTTATTTTTTTTTAATGTAAAATGAAATTATCAGAGAGTTAATTAAGGAGAATATATGAGCAAAAAAGAAGAAAAAAACACAGATAAAGCATTAGAACAAGTTTTAAAAGATATTGAAAAACAATTTGGGGAAAATGCTATTATGAAATTAGGGGCTGAAGACCATATGAAAGTGGATGTAACTAGTAGTGGTTCAATCGCATTAGATGTAGCACTTGGTGTTGGTGGTTATCCAAAGGGTAGAATTATTGAAATATATGGCCCTGAATCCTCTGGTAAAACAACAATTGCTCTTCATGCTATTGCAGAAGTTCAAAAGAAGGGTGGAAGAGCAGCCTTTATTGATGCTGAACATGCTCTTGATCCAGTTTATGCTAAAAAATTAGGAGTTAATATCAATGAACTTTTAATTAGTCAACCAGATTCAGGAGAACAAGCTTTAGAGATTTGTGATGCATTAGTTAAAAGCGAAGCCATAGATATAGTTGTTATTGACTCAGTTGCCGCTTTAGTACCACAAGCAGAAATTGATGGCGAAATGGGTGATAGTCATGTTGGTTTACAAGCGAGACTTATGTCCCAAGCTCTAAGAAAATTAGCTGGTACATTAAATAAAACTAATACAACTGCTATTTTTATCAATCAACTTAGAGAAAAAGTAGGTGTATTATTTGGTAACCCAGAAACAACTCCAGGTGGAAGAGCTTTAAAATTTTATGCGACGATTCGTTTAGACATTAGAAGAGGCGAACAAATAAAAATGGGTGATCAAGTTCTTGGTAATAGAACTAATATTAAAGTTGTTAAGAATAAAGTAGCACCTCCATTTAAAAGTGCTTCTGTAGATATTATGTATGGTGAAGGTATTTCCCATGAAGGTGAATTAGTTGATGTTGGTAGTGAAATTGGTGTTTTAGAAAAAAGTGGTGCTTGGTATGCTTACAAGGGTGAAAAGATAGGCCAAGGTAAAGAAAATGTTAAAGCTACTTTAAGAGAAAACCCAGATATGGCTTTAGAAATTGAGCAAAAAATCTATGAACATTATGGTTTTGTAGATGATAAAGGGGAAGAATAAATAAAAAAAGTTACACATTTATTTGTGTAATTTTTTGTATGAGAAACCCTCTAGCTAGGCTAGGGGTTCGATTGAGCTTTAGCGATGAGTTGAAAAGAAAAACTCCTTCTAATATAATATTTGTTGCGACCGCCAGGAAGCAACAATAATATTAGAAGGAGGACGTTTATGAA
>CANQZN010000057.1 GCA_947628365.1 uncultured Bacilli bacterium
TTAACCAACGGGGAGGTAATATTGATTCGACCATTCTTGTCGAATTCGCATACAGAGGCACCAGCAAAAAATGATCTCATAAATGTTCTGGCATCTTTTTTAGTAAAAGGAAGGGTATTTAATTTAGCTACTACTTTTTCCCAATCTTCAATGGTATATAAGTATAAGCATTTTTCTAAACCGCGGGTAATCACGATTTTAGTTCGATCTTCTCTGAATTTACCAGGTAAGACAATTCTTCCCTTTTCATCAATATTATGATGATACTCACCCATGAACATTTTATCACCCACTTTCTGCCACATTTATCCACTGTCTACCACAATTGTACTATAAAACTTTTAAAATGTAAATAAAACAACCATATAATTTAGAAAAAAATATTTTACTTGACACAAAAAAAGTGAATAATTGTATATTTTATTCACATTTTTATTTTTGCTTCATTGTATTCATAACATTTTTCTTCTAATAATTTAAAATTACAGCATCTATTTCTAGTTCTTGAATCCAAAGTACCATTTATATATTTTAAATAAAGATTTTTCGAATTATTATATAAAATATCACAATGACGATTTAACCAGTATATTTGCTTATTTAATAAATTCAAATATTCTTTTTCTGTTTTAGTAAACCCTTTTTTATTCAAGTCTATTAAAACGACATTTTTTTCAGTGACAGGTAACATATTATTAAAATTTACTGCCCCTAATTTTCCAAAATCAATTTTTAAAAAATCTAACTTGGATACCATTTTTAAATGTTTTGGTTTTGGACTCGATAAAGGCGCAAAATACATGCAATTATTTATTTTAAATAATATTCCAATAAAAGGCCTTAATTTTTTTGAACCATTATTATATGGTACCTTATTATCATGTTTTCTTAAATAGTCGCAATAATTACTGTCAATTCTAACAATTTTCAAATTATTTTTCATAAATCCCCCTTATGAAAATATATTATATAATAAAGTACAAACAAAAACTAGAGTGTGCTCTCTAGTTTATCTTTTTTCGTTTCCTCTTATTGGTGGGAATCACCGCTTTTTTCGTTTCCTCTTATTGGTGGGAATCACCGCTTTTTTCGCTTCCTCTTATTGGTGGGAATCACCAGCTTTTTTATTCGCCTTTCGGCAATACTATTCTATGTAAAATATATTTACATATGCATCGTTCCTCTTCAATGCATGTATAATATAACACATTAATAAGGAAATGTCTATATAAATTCAATCTAAATTATTTCTTTCTTTTATAAATCATGCCTCTAATGTTATTGTCCATAAAAGCATGATAGTGATAATCTCTATCTAAGGCCTCTTTTAAAGAAATATCTGCACCCATAATAGGTTTATCACCATAAGCATAAAATATATAATGCAAAAATAATGTGCCATTATATTCTAATAAACTTTCTATTTCATTTTTATAATCATTAAGTTTTCCTACTTGCCAATTAAAACCATATGTTTTAAAAAAGTAGTCTAAAACATTAGATAACATTATTAAATTATATTTTTTTGTAATCTGAGTTCCTATTTCACAAGCATCCATAGCCTTAAAACTTAAATTAGCTTTATTTAAATTATTTTTGAGTCTATTATAATCTTCTTCATCTTGTAAATATAGAGCTTTATCCATATTACTAGCGTCTAGATTACCATAAGATAACATTTTAAATAAATTAATATTAGTTTTATATTCTTTTTGAATGTGATAATTATAATTTATAATAGTTTGCCAAAAACTCTTTCCTTCTTTACTCATAAATGGCCCTAAACTCAAAATAATATCATTAACTTCTTCTCTATTAGTGCTTTCTAATAATCTTGTCATTTCTAATTTATAACACCCATAAGTATTAAGTAAAATCATAGGTATTTTAATATCAAAAACAAAACGTTCTGATATGGCATTAATATCAAAAGTATCAATATTTAAAACATCCCTGCTTAGTAAAGATAGCATTTGGTCTCCACTGCCTAAAACCGCTAAAACTTGAAAATCTTTTTTTAGTAAGAATAATTTAAAATAATCTTGTATACTTTCATTAGTCCAATAATAAAACTTAGAAATTTCTTTATTTCTATTTTGAACATGGTCATTACTTCTAACTTGAAGTTCAATTGTTCTTTTAGTTTTATCTAGATAATAATTCACAATAAATCCCCCATAAACGAGATATTATTATAAATATTAAGATGTTGTTAGTCAAATAAAAAAGAATGTTACCATTCTAAATTATTTTTCTTCTTCAACTTTTAAAACATTTTCGCCTTTGTAGTTACCACATTTTGTACAAGCTCTATGAGGTCTAATTGAAGCACCACATTTAGGGCAAGTTGTAACTGCACAAACTTCTTTTTTCAAATGAGTTCTTCTCATTCTTTTTTTAGTTTTACTTGTTCTTCTAAAAGGAACTGCCATTACTAATCATCACCTTTCAATAATTTTTCTAAATCTTTAAGTCGAGGGTCTATTTCGTCTTTTTGATCTTTTTCATTTATTAATTCCCATCCATTACCTTTTAAGTGTGCATCTTTAACTTTAGTAAAGCGCATGGGAACTTCCAATACAATATTTTGCCATAAAATTCTTTTTAAATCAAGTGTATTTTGTCTAATATCATAACAATTTTCATAATTTTCTTCTAAATCTTTTAAATTCTCTTCAATATTAATAGAAAAATCATAAGGTACCCTATCTAAAGTAATTGAGTCGGGAATAACCATAGTCCCCTTTAATAATGCATCTATAATAATATCGCTATTATCATTTAAATAAACTTTACCAGAAACTTCTGTATTTACTAAATCATCTATTCTATTATCTAATTCTTCATCTTTTTTTACTTCATAATTAAACTCTATGACATTACTTTTATTTAATTCATTTAAATCAATAATCATCTTGCACCTCCTATAAATATTCTCCTTAATTATAATATAACTTTTTCATATATTGCAAGATTTATAAATAAATGCTAATATTGGTTTAGGTGATTTGTTTGTATAAATTAAAATATTACTCTTTAAGCAAAGAAGAAAAGAAAAAATTAAAATATGAATTTTATGAAACTGATTTTGGTAAATCTATTAATGTTCGTTTAACAAGATTACTAATAACTGGAATAATAGGTTTTATGTTTAGTATTTATTTATTTTTAAGTTACACAACTATTTGGGATATGATTATTGCTATATCCCTTTGTAGTGCCTCAATTATCTTTATTATCTCTAGTTTTATAATTAGAATAAACAAAATTAATACTTATTTAGTTAATAAGAAGAAAAAGAAATAGCAAAATTATTTCTTTTTTTAATACAATTTATTATGAAAGACTTTAAAAGAGATTTACAACTTTTAAAAGAAGAAGATATTATTTGGTATATCTATTATTTTATTGTCACATTTGCTCTAATTGCTAATTCTTTTGAAGAAAGTTATATTTATACTGGTAATAAACAAAATAGGTTAAGAGGAAGAAAAATTAACATTACTCTTTTATGTATTGCCTTTGTTATCTATTTATATTATGTTATTATTGCAATTCAAGATGTCAATATTAATAGAGTTAATGATGCAAGAAGACAAAAAGTATCGATGGAAAGACTTATAACATCTATGGTCTTTCTAGTTGGGGGAGCCCTATCTATTTATACAGAACTTGATGATAATGCAGGTGATGTCGACTTAGCAATATTCTAACGGGCTTTATGATATATCATATTCTCTTCTAAATTAATACCTTTTAAATTAAATAACTCTGAAACACTCATAACTTGATAACCTTTACTATAAAGAATAGGTAGTAATTCCTCTATAGCTTTAACTGTACTTTCATAAGAGTCATGGAATAAAATAATATCACCATCTTGGACATTATCTATAACATAATTAATTAAATAATCTTTATTACGATAACGCCAGTCATTAGTATCTAAGCTCCATAAAATAAAGGATGCTGGAATTAAATTTAATTTACTTGTCTTAATATTACCATATGGTGGTCTAATTAATTTTAAATCTTCATTAAATATTTCTTTATAAATATTATTCATTTCATTATAATCATTAATTATTTCATCATCAGTCATCTTATTCATATTTTGATGACTATAAGTATGACTACCTATTTCATTACCACTATTTTTAATATTAATTAGTAAATCTTTATTTCTCGCGCTTTTATTTCCAAGAACAAAGAAAGTAGCATGAAAATGATTATCAGATAGATAGTTTAGAATATTAGTAGTTTTACCTTTATTTGGGCTATCATCAAAAGTAATAGCAATACTTTTTTTGCTTTTATTATAATTATAGCCGTTTTCATTTTCATAAGTAGCATCTAATAAGACAGTAAAATTAACAAAATCTTTTATTTCATTATAGTTAACTCTTAAAAATAAATCTTCGGATACTTCTGGTTTAATTTGAAAGTCTTCATAATAAATAACTAATTCATTATCCCTAAGTAAATAAGAAATTGTTCCCTCACCCGTCTTTAAAACATCTGTAATAAAATTAGGATATTTAAGAGTTAATAATTCATTAATCTTCTCATTATACGCATCTATTTTATCTTCTTTAATTAGATCGGTAATATTTAATTCTTTATGGGTATTACAATCATATATTTTACTTAAATATTTGTTATTACTATCTTTATATAAATAACTAGTAAAGCTTTTACCTATTTTATTTTTCTCTACTAAAACATAACTAGCATCATTATCTATATAACTTAAGTTATTGGCATAAGTATTAGGAAAATAAGCATTATTAACTGAAGATAATATAATTAAAACTACTACTAATATTTTTAAATAAAACCATTTACTATTCATAATTCATCTTTATTATTATGACCAATTATTCATAAATTCATTTACAAAAAATAATAATTTTTTTATAATTTAGATAAGAGGTAAATATGAGAATAGATAAAGTTAATTATTATTTAGATGTTGCTGAAGCAATTAGTGAAAGAGGAACTTGTATAAGGCGTAATTTTGGGGCAATTATTGTCAAAAATGATGAAATTATTTCCACAGGTTATGTTGGTGCTCCAAGAGGAAGAAAAAATTGTTGTGATTTAAAATATTGTACTAGAGAAAAATTAAAAATTCCCAGAGGTGAAAGATACGAATTATGTCGTAGTGTTCATGCGGAACAAAACGCAATTATTTCGGCCCCAAGGAATTTGATGATTGACTCTACCCTCTATTTAGTTGGTAAAAACTACCAAGATGGTGAATATGTGGAAAATGCTAGACCTTGTGCTTTATGTAAAAGGATGATTATCAATGCTGGAATAAAAGAAGTTATTATTAGAACTAGCAAAACAGATTATATAACTATTCCCGTAGAAGATTTTATTATAAATGATGAATCTCTTGAAGGTGTTAAAGGATATTAAAAAAAGATTACAATTCGTAATCCTTTTTATTTGTTTACTAATATAGCATTATTATATATTTTATTTAAATATTCATCAGTATAATGTTTATCTAAAAATACTTCTAAATTATTACTTGGTTCTAGCATATCTTGTCTTTCTTTTTGACGATAAGTTGCTGCAAAAGAAATGGAACAATCAAATAATATGATAACACTTAAGATAATGGTTGCAATTTGCATTGATTTTTTATATATTTTTTCTTTATGTTTTTGAAATAAAGGTAAGATATATAAACTAAATATTATAAAAGCAAGTCCCCATATCATCGCAATACCTATACTAGTTCGACCATTAATATTAAGATATAGGTTTTCATAATTCCAAGAAATAGTTCCCCATATTTTTTCTTGAAGGAATGAAAATAAGTACTCTACTAGCCCACCTAGAAAAGATGCTATTATAAAAATATGAAACAATATCTTCTTATCAGTCTTTTTATTAATATTAACTTTTTTAGCAATTAAATAAAATACAATAAGTCCTACACCATATACTGGTATAAATGGTCCATAAATTAAACCTTGTCTTAAAGCCCAATGACCTCTTATTAAAGTTAATAAGTTCTCATAGACAAATCCCATGAAACTTCCGAATAAAAATATCCAGAAAAGTTCTAGGTAATTAATAAATATCTTTTTCAAAATTAAATCCCCCTAAATTTAATTTCCTAGTTGTAAACGCCCTTTTCTTTGAAATTGCTTGCTATTATAGCATAAGTTATGGAAAAATTCAACTTTATGTGCTTTTGAATGAAATTAATGGATTTAGGATTAAGAAAAATTAATTTTATAAAAAAAGATGGATACCCAGGCGATATGAATTCTCACATACTATGTATGCTTACTGGTTATGCCAACACATCGTTATTTCCTAGCAAGTATCACATCTACAAAGCATTTTATTATTTATGTCTTTTAAAATCATTAAAATTTAATACAAAATTATTGTGCAAAGAACAAATGTTTGCTATAATTACTTTAGGAATGCTTAGTTAGTTTAGGTGCTATTCTCCTTTACTTTTTAAAAGTGGAAGGAGGTGAAGTTATGAGAAAATCGGAGAAATATCTTTGTACTATCATAATACTCCTTATTATTGTGATTTTAATCATTTTAATAAAAATAGTACCAACTGTATAGGTCGGTACTAGCTCAAAAAATTGGAATAGTACCTAACTCATCAAAATTAGGTATTCCTTTTTTATTTTATTCAAATTTCTTTGACATATTCATAATAACACAAAAGCAACTTTTTTACAAGTTGCTTCGTTTAACACTCGAATATATCGAGTTTAGTATCAATTTGGTGCAGGTAAAGGGACTTGAACCCCCACGGATAATCCATTAGATCCTAAGTCTAACGCGTCTGCCAATTCCGCC
>CANQZN010000058.1 GCA_947628365.1 uncultured Bacilli bacterium
ACCTAGTAAATTATTAAATTCAAGAAAAGAGTAATTATTTAGATTTAAGTATTGGTCTATTATTTTCTCCAATTTTTAAAAAAGCTATAACTGACTCTTCTAAGTCGTCAACCAATTTGATTTTAAATTCAGTTCTAGAATCTTCAATAGTTTCTATCATTTCATTCCTCCAATTATTACTAAATCCATTATACTATATTTCCTAGTAATTTCCTAGTAATTTCCTAGTAATTTCCTAGTAAACAATTGCTTTAATACTGAATTTTTTAAAATATAATTTTATAATTACATGAAAGTTAACCATTTTTCCAAATGTGTACTGCTAGTGCTACATATTTGTATTTTAGTCGAACTTTTTAGTTCGTTTTTTATTGCCGAAAAGTTGCCAAATAAATTGATAAAATAATTATCTGTAATTTGATTTAAAAAAATATAGTGAACGAAAAGTAAACGAAAGCATTGATAATATTTTTAAAATTGTATATGATATTTTTAGGTGATGACAAAGGAATTTATTGAAAATCAATATTATTAATTAAAAATTATGTTAACAAAAGGCATAAAAAAAGAAAGGATATAAATAATTATGGACATAAATGTTAATTTAACTTCACAATCATCATTAATAAGAGTACTTGATAATAATCAAATATCACTTGAACTAAATAAACCAATAAGTAGTGCCTCATTTAAATTAAGTTTTGATGACAAAGTTTTTGAATATCTTGAAGGTTCAGTTGTTAGTCTTCTTAAAACTAACAAAGTCGATACTTCTACTCCTGGTGAAATTATCTATGAAAGCAAAATTAATGGAGGTCAAGGTTCAAAAAAGATTGGTTTTACTTTTAAAGCTTTACAAGAATCAAAAACAACTACTTTTAAAATAACTGATTTAGTTTTGGATAATGAATCAAGTGAACAAGAACCAGAACTAATCTTGAATACTTTACCATTTCAAATAACTGGTGCTGAAGCTGAAAAAGTAGTGGATGATACTCATAGTGATGATAAAGAATAATATTGAAAAACACTTAAATATATAATTTAATTTGCTTTTCTTATAATTTAAGAGAAATCTGATGAGTTAATATAGAAACAGACCAACCATTTTCAACTGATTCTTTGCATACCACTTTCTAATTTCTTCATCTTTAATTTTATCTAATAATACTTGATTATGGTTCCAAGATAATTTTGCAAGAACTCCTTGCAAAAAATTCATCATTATCAAATTCACTTACAAACTTTTGCATATATCTTAAATTTCTTGCTGACATACCTTTAAGATTAGGAATTCTATTTTTAAATTTTTTGCTAAAGTTAATTCAATTTTACTATTTATAATATAATTATTTATTTAAATGGATTTCTTGAGAAATATTTTATATGAAATTGAATAAGAAATAACATAAAATAAAATATTTAAAACAAGACAAATATATGGTGATATTTTAAATATATATGCTAAATCAAAGTTTAAATAAATTTGAGGAAATAGAAATAATAATAAAGAGGCAAATAAACCTAAAACAAATACAAGTAAAGCAGGAATAATAACTGATTGCATTCTTCCCTTTTCTACTCCCCATTTATAAATACATGGTACATTAGAACACATTAGAAATGAAACACTTGTAAATGCTAAAAAACAAATTCTTAAAGAATCTCCTAAATTTTGTACTGCTCCTCTAACTAAAATAGTAATAATAAAGCTAGTTAAAATACCTACTAAAATAGAGATAAAAGAATTTAAAAATACAAATAAATATTTAGCTAAAACTATATCTTTTCTAGTAATTGGTAAAGATAATAAATACTTATCTGAATCTGCATTTTCATCATAAGAAAAAGAAGAAATACTATTCATACCAAAAAAGATTAAAAATAAAATTGAACCAATAGTAAAAATATCATTTCGAAGTGATCCCATAGTAATAAGAGCAATAAACATAATTATACTAAAAATAAAATTATTTTTAAAATTTCTAAATACATATAAATCTTTTAATAATAAACCTTTAATAGTATTCATACATTATTCTCCCTTCACTAGCATTAGCATTAATTCTTCTAAAGTTGGTTTTCTTATTTCCAATTTTGGATATTTTTTTTGAAATTCATCTTTGGAATTTACTAAAATATAATATTCATTTTTATATTTTAAACTTTTTATATAATCTTGTTTATCTACTTTAGTAAAGTTATCTTCTAGTAATTCAATAATTCCATACTCATTATCTATTTTCTCTTTAGGTACATCTAAAATAATATTACCCTCATCAATAAATATTACTTCATCTGCTAAATGTTCTAAGTCACTAGTTATATGTGTAGTCATTAAAATAGAATTTTCACCATTACTAACAAAATCATTAAATAGTTCTATTATATCGTAACGAAATATAGGATCTAGTCCATTAGTGGGTTCATCTAAAATCAATAATTTTGGCTCATGAGCAATTGCACACAATACTTTAATTTTCATTTTCATCCCACTAGAAAATTCTTTTAATGGTTTATTACAAGGTATTTTAAATTTTTTAATTGTATCATAATATAATTTTTCATTCCAATTAGAATAAAAATCTTTCATTAATTTATTAATATCATTGACATTTAATATAGGTGAAAAGAAACTATCATCTAAAACTACACCAATCTCTTCACGTTCTTTTTTAGTTAAAAATCTACTATCTTTTCCAAATATTTTTATGCTACCTTTATCATAAGCCATAAGGTTTAATATAGATTTAATTGTAGTAGTTTTACCACTGCCATTTTCCCCAATAAGACCAATAATTTTACCTTTAGGTAATTTTATATTAATTTGTTCTAAATGAAAATCTTGATAATTCTTTGTTAAATTAATAATTTCTAAATTGTATTCCATTATCTATCACCTAATAAAAGTATACCATAAAAATTATTTTCCAAATAATTTGTTTAAACAATATAACTAATCAAAAAATTAATAAAGAAGTTATAAAATATATATTAATTTTTATAATTACTTAACATATGGTTTAAAATCAAAATCAAAGTATGTCCAATATCCGTCTTTAAGAATATCTAAATACTCCTTAATATATTCATTTGCTTTTACAGATACTTTATTTATTCTTTCTATTTTATCATCTACTAAAACTAAAGGGATAACATATCTTGCTTTAGCTTTAACATTAATGCAATATTTATCAGGTATATATTCACTACTTGTATATACTTTGTCTGCTTCTAAAAATTTTTGGAAACTACTTGTTAAATATTTATCCTCACAATTCATTATCTTATCTATTATTTCTTTTTCAGATAAATTATATAAATCATCAATTGTTAAATAACCAGCATTATTCATAGATTTACAAATATCTGCGATAAATTGCATAACAGTTCTATCTTTATCACTTACCCACTCTGGCCAAAGTTTAGAAATAGTCTTAATGTATTCTTCACAAATTTCTAAATGTTTAAAACCTAATTCATCTATTCCCTCTTCATTTTTTAAAATAGTAATATCACTATATATTTTTTTAATACTATCTAGGTCCCATACTCTAAAAAAAGTTAAACCACTAGAAAAGTTATATTCAAATCTATCAGCAGATAATTTAGAACTTTCATTATCAGCAATAGGATATATCTTATAATCACATACCTCTTCTAGTTTAATTTTATCTCTTTTTAATAAATTCATTATTTCCCTAGAATTTTTAATAATATCTACAGTTCTTTCTTCTGTAGATTCTTGATGCTCTGTATCACCATTCATAAAATCAATACAATGTTTAAAGGCAGGTGTTGCAATATCGTGAAATAAACCCGCTAAAGTTTGTTTTTTATCATGAGTAAAATGCCAAATAATTAAAGCAACCCCAACACTATGATCTAAATTAGAATACCAATATTTAACATTGAAACATTTAGAATAATCAGTACCACAGCTAAGACTAATATGACTGATTCTTTGCATTTCTTTCGTATTTATATAATCAAGTAACCACTTTGGAAAAGTTGGTGATAATATTTTAAAATATTCTTTTATTTCTTCATTTAATGTATCTAAATATGTATTCATTTTATCACTCTCAAGAATTATTTTATCATAATATAGTTATTTCTTTAAAAATAATATATAATAAATTAACAATGAAAGGACAAATTATGAATAATGATATAAAATTTGAACAAGATGATATGGTATTTAATTACCGAGTTGCTATTGTTATCAAAAATAATGATAAAATTTTAATTCAAAAAGATAATCGTACTAATCACTATACTCTTCCGGGTGGAAGATGCAAGTTAGGTGAGGAATCTACCAACACTGCCATAAGAGAATTTAAGGAAGAAACGGGACTAGATATTTCATTTAAAAAAGAAATTGGCATTATTGAAAACTTTTTTACTTCAAGTTTTAATCATAAAAAATATCATGAAATACTTATTATCCATGAGTTAGAATTTAATAACAAAGATTTATATAAAGAAGAAGTTATTTATAATATTGAAGATAATAAAAAAGAACACTTAACTTATATATGGCTAAGTATAAAGGATTTAAAAAACTCAAATTTTAAACCAGAAAAATTATTAGATATAATTGAAAATAATAATTTTGAACATTATATAAATAGGGAATAAAATATTAAGTTTTAACTTTGTTTCTTTTAAAAATACTATTTTCCAAACTAATTTGATAGTTATTAAGGTAAAGAATAATTGATGAAATAGAATCTGTAACAATATAATTTTCTTTATCTTTTAAACTTGTAAAACTTTCACTATACATTTTATCCATAAATTCTAATAATTTATCAAAGTATCCATGAGAATTATAAATTATAATAGGCTTATTAAATTCACCACATCTTTTACTTTCTAATATAGTGAACAATTCATAAATTGTACCTATTCCACCTGGTAAAAAAAGAAGTGCATCACTAGATAATATGATATTTTTTGTTCTTTCTATAATGGTATTAGTAATAATTTCTACATCACATTTTAAATTATTAAGATCATCTTTATATATAGTTGGACAAATTCCCGTAATTTTTCGATTATAATTAAGAGCTATATTATAAGCAAGTCCCATTAACCCAGAATTACTAGCTCCAAAAACAAGATCATTTTCTTGCATTAATTGTTCTAATAGCAATCTACAATCTTCAAAATATTCTTTTGGAATATCATTGCATGATGAACAGCCAATAAATAATTTCATACATATCACCCTTGTTAAATACATATTATACAGCATTAATTAATACTTGACTATCAATTAATACAACTCTACGCATCGTTTGGTGTGAATTAATGATAACCTTATTATAATAACTAATGGAAAGGAGAAAAATGAACCAAGAAAAAATAGGAAAATTTATTGCTAAATTAAGAGGAGAAAAAAATATGACTCAACAAGAATTAGCCAATAAAATTGGTGTCACTGACCGAGCTATATCTAAATGGGAAAATGGTCGAGGAATGCCTGATTTATCATTAATGGAACCATTATGCAAGGAACTTGATATTACCATAAATGAATTATTAAGTGGTGAAAAAGTAAAAAAAGAAGAATACCAAAAAAAATTAGAAGAAAATATTTTAAATACAATTAATTACTCGACCAATAAAATAACTAAAAATAATAAAAGGTTTAAAATAATAATAACTGCTTGTATAATCCTAATATTTTCTATATGTACAATGTTTTTAATAGATATAGAAAGGATGAACCAAAACAAACCAGTTTTATTCAGCACTTGGGGTTTTAAATATACTCCTGCACTTAATATAAAAGCAAGTAAAATTGATTTAGCTATTCGTAATTATTTAATTGAAAAGCTAGATAATGAACCACATCATAACCCGCAAGAAAAATCTTTTACGAGTATGAAAGTATTTTTACTAGATGAAAAAAAGAAAGAAACTTTATATTATGTTTATGCTTGGGTTATGGAAGGTAAATATTATTTAGAGGATGGAGAGTTAAAACAAGATAGTGCTTCATCTATTCCATATAAGTTTATAGTAGAAAAAGTTAATGATGAATATAAAGTTATTGATTCTAGAATACCTAGAGATGGTAGTTATTATAAAGATGATTTAAAAAATATATTTCCAAGAAGTGTAAGAACTGACATAGATAATTGTCAATTTGATGGGACAATAGAAAAATTAAAAATGGAATTAGAAGAACAAGCTAAATTGTATTTTCATATTTAAATAGTAAAAAAATAATATCGACATTTGATATTATTTTTTTACTTAATTTTATAATATTTCATCAATCTTTTTTACACTCAAACTAGCAGTTATTCCGGATTCAAAATTAACAATAACATTATCTTCGGTGGCAGATAATTCCATATCTAGTACTGTACCTGCATTAAGTTCAATTATAAAACTGCCATTAAAACTAATAGTCATATTAGGAATAACTGTTTTAGTAATAACACTAGTTGGAATCATAACAGAATTTTCTCTTATCATTAATGTTAAAATAGTATTTTTATTAGCACTAATATTAATGGAATAATTTAATTCATAAATTCCAGTTTCCTCTATTGTTATTGCATTTAAATTGTTATTACCAATATTTTTACTATCCATAAAATCAGTTAAAGGTATTTGAATCCAAGTTCCAGTTCCTAAAGTATCAATGATAGTTGTAATATTATTAAATCTACCACCATACGCATTTAACATAGCACTTCCAGTGGGACCAGTTGGCCCCATTTCTCCTTGGGGACCTTCTACTCCTTGAATGCCTTGAACCCCTTGAGGACCCGTTGGTC
>CANQZN010000059.1 GCA_947628365.1 uncultured Bacilli bacterium
ACATTAAAAATACCTGTTTTTATTAGATTTTACCTAAGTTTTATTAAAATTTACTTCACACCAGGAATTCTAGAACCAAAGAAAGATAAAAAAATCTTTCTTTTTTTAAAATTTTATATTAAACTTTTAATTAGAGGTACATATGAATAATAAAGACTTTGAAAAAGAAATAGCAAATAATATGCAAATAAAGGGTTTAGGAGAGTTTGCTTGTCCTTATGAGGATGCCATCCGTTTAAATCCCGATGAAGAAGATTTTCGACCATCTTTCTATAGAGATATCGATAGAATTATTTATTCTCTTGCTTATACTCGTTATTTAGATAAAACCCAAGTGTATACTCACGCTTCTAATGATCATTTAAGTAGACGAATGACTCATGTTCAATTTGTGAGTAAAATAGCAAGAACTATAGGTAGAGCACTTAATTTAAATGAAGATTTAATTGAGGCATCTGCTTTAGGTCATGATTTAGGTCATACGCCTTTTGGTCATTTAGGAGAATCTATTTTAAATGAAATAAGCCTAGAACATAATGAAGGATATTTTAATCATAATATTCAAAGTGTAAGACTACTAATGGATGTTGAAAATCATGGGAAAGGGCTTAATATTACTTTACAAGTTTTAGATGCTATTATGTGCCATAATGGAGAAATAGCTTTAGGTGAATATCATCCAGTTAAGAAAACAAAGAAAGAATTTTTAGAAGAATATCATAATTCTTATAAAGATAATAAAGTTATTTTGGATATGCAACCAATGACTTTAGAAGGTTGTGTTGTAAGAATAAGTGATTTAATTGCTTATTTAGGCAAAGATGTAGAAGATGCTATTAGAGTTAATAAATTAGATAAAAATATATTACCAGAAGATATTACTAGTGTTCTCGGAAGCACTAACAAAGAAATAGTAAATAATATTATAATAGATATAATTAAAAATAGTTATGGTAAAAATTATATTAAATTAAGTGATAGAGTTTATAATGCTATTCAAAAATTAAAACAATTTAACTATACACATATTTATAATTATTCAGCAAGTATTGAAGAAAAAAATAATATGAAATTAATGTTTAAGACATTATTTGATAAGTATTTAGAAGATTTAAATAATAATAATGAGGCATCACCAATAATTAATCATTATTTAAAGAGTATGAGTGATGATTATAAAAATAATAATACAAAGGAGAGAATAGTTATAGATTATATAGCGGGTATGACTGATGAATATTTGTGTGAACAATATAATAAAATTAAATAAAGTGTTAATCGCTTTATTTTTTTTGGTAGAGAACTTATAAATCTAATATTTTGTGCTATAATAAATTTAGAGGTGTCTTATGGAATACAAAAAGTTTGATTGTACTTCTTTTAATATACATACAATAAAAACTGATAAATTTAAAACAACTAGAATGGAAATTATTTTTAGTGATGAAGTTTCTAAAGAAAGTATGCCTATATATACTTTTTTATGTGATATTTTAACAGATTCAGCAAAAAAATATCCTCGCCGTAAAGATATTGCAATTAGATTAGAAGAATTATATAAAGCATCATTTTATGGTGTTACTAATAAAGTTGGTAATCTTTTTACAGCATCATTTATTTTAGAATTTATTAATCCTAATTTTATCCCTGAAAAAGATTATTTTAAAAATGTTTTATCTTTTCCTTTTGATGTTATTAATAATCCCTATGTTAAGAATAAAGAATTTGATATAACTAATTTTAATATTGTTAAAAGAAGATTATTAGAAGAAATAGCTAGTGTTAAAGAATCATCAGATAGATTAGCGGTTATTAGTGCATTACAAAAGATGGATAAGAATTCACCAAGTTCATATAAGGTTTTAGGAGATGCAGAAGATATTGAGAAGATAACCCCAAGTAATTTGTATACAACTTATGAAAATTTATTTAAACATTTTAATTGTGATATATTTATTATTGGTAATATCAATATGGAAGAAGCAGTTAATATTATTAAGGAAAAATTTGTAAATAGAGTAATTAAAACTAAAAGAGTGAGTCTTTTAGTCAATAATAATATTAGAAAAAAAGTACTAGAGGTAAAAGAGAAATCTTCTTTTGTTCAAAGTACTTTAGTTATGATTTATAATATTAAAAATTTAGATAAAGATGCAAAAAATGTTGCTTTTCATATCTTTAATTATCTTTTAGGATCAGGTGGAATATCTTCTAAATTATATCAAAAATTAAGAACAGAAAATTCTCTTTGTTATGGAGTAAGAAGTTTATATTTAAAATATGATGAACTCTTAATTATTGAAGTATCACTTGATAAAAGCAATGTCATACTAGCTGAAAAACTAATCAAAAAATGTTTAAAAGAAATGGTTCAAGGAGATTTTAGTGAAGAAGAGATAAGGGACGCCAAAAAGAATTTAACTTTCTCTTTAAAATTTAGTAAAGATAATAATGTTTCTCTTCTTAATAACTATGTCTTTAATTATTTTGATGAACTTCCTTTAATAGATGAGAGAATTGATTTAATTAATAAAGTTAATAAAGAAGATTTACTATTATGTGGTAAAAGTTTAGTATTAAATACTATTTATATTCAAGATGCAGGTGATAATAATGAAGGAAATTAAACTTAAAGGATTAGATGAAACTATTTATACTGATGAGTGTTCCAATGGTTTAAAAGTTTATATGTGGGTAAATAAAAAAGTTAATACTTTTTATGGTACTTTATCAGTTAAATATGGCTCTATTTATAATAAATTTAAAGTAGGAAATAAAACTTATGAAACACCTAAAGGCGTTGCTCATTTTTTAGAACATGTTAAATTTAATGAAGGAAAAGATGTAACTGCTCATGATTTTTTCTTTAAAATGGGTGCTGATACCAATGCTTTTACTACATTTAATTATACTAATTATCAAGTAATGGGTAGTGATAATCCTAAAGATAATATTATTCATTTACTAGATTTTGTTCAAAATGGTTATTTTACTAAAAGTATCGTTAATAATGAGAAAGGAATTATTACTGAAGAAGCTAAAATGGGTGAAGATGATCCTTATAATGTGATGCTTTTTAAACATTTAGATAATATATTTGCAACTTATGAACATAAATATGTTATTACTGGTACTCCTAAAGATGTTAAAGATATTACTTTAGAAAATATTAAATTAGTTTTTAATACTTTTTATCATCCAGAAAATATGTTTTTAGTTGTTACTGGTAATTTTAACCCTTATGAAATAATGGAAGCAGTAAGAGAAAATCAAGATAAAAAAGAATTTAAACCATTTAAGAGTCCAGTGCGAGTAAGAGAAAAAGAGAGTAAAAAAGTAAATAAGGAATATGAAGAAGTAAATATTAATGTTACTAATAAAAAAATAAAAATAGGTATAAAAATACCTAAGAATAGTTTTAAAAACTTTGATGACTTACATAAGAGATTATATTTATCTTTATTATTAAAAGCAAATTTTGGTAATACTAGTGATTTCAAAAATGAATTATTAGAAAAAGAATTAATCTCTAATATGAGTTATATGTATGAAATTTTTGACGATTATCTAGTAATTATGTTTACTATTGATAGTGATTATACCAAAGAAATATTAGATAGATTTAAAAAAGTATTAGATAATATTTTTATTGAAGAGAATACATTTAATAGAATGAAAAAAGCTAATATTGCATCTTTAATTTTAGAATATGAAGATGTAGAATTAGTGAATACATCTATTCAATCAGATATTCTTCAATATGATCATATATTAGCAGATATAAAAGAAATATATGAAAACTTAAATTATGATGAGATGCAAAAATTTATTAAAGAACTAAATTTAAAAGAGAGAAGTATTTTAATACTTAACCCTCTAAATTAAAAGAGCTACCAAAAAGGTAACTCTTTTTATCAACTATCTATTGTAGTATTCAACGATTAATTGTTCATTAATATCACTATTAAGTTCGCTTCTTTCAGGAACTCTTACATATTTTCCTGATAACTTTTTAGCATCAAATTCTAAATAAGATGGAACTGTTGCTTTTTGTTCTAAAGCATCTAAAATAGCTGGATGATTTAATGAATTTTCTTTAACACTTACTGTATCTCCTGGCATAACTCTGTATGAAGGAATATCTACTTTTTTACCATTTACTAAAATATGTCCATGATTAACAATTTGTCTTGCAGAACGACGAGTTCTAGCCATACCTAAACGATATACAATGTTATCAAGTCTAGATTCAAGTAAAACAAGTAAATTTTCACCAGCTATACCATGCATTTTTTGTGCTTTATCAAAAACTTTATGGAATTGTTTTTCAGTAAGACCATACATAAATCTAACTTTTTGTTTTTCTTGTAATTGAACACCATATTCGCTAGCTTTTTTCTTACGATCTTTACCATGAGCTCCTGGAGCATAAGGACGACGAGCTAAATCTTTACCATTTTCTAAAGTAGAGAAAGCAAGTCTTCTTGACTTTTTATAACTAGGTCCAGTATATCTTGCCATTATTATTTCTCCTTTCTTTTAAATTACAATATTTAGTTTTGTTCATATTTATGTTATAGGGAGTATCTTTAATTTCACTAAAGGCAGTCTTTGGTTACTTTATTTTGGAAGATACACATTATAAATAAATAAAAACACTGCCAAATTAATTGCATAATTATTATACTATATTTTATCTATTTGTCAAATATGCTTGATTTTTTAATTTTTCTAGTTATGCCATTTGTTCTATCATTAAGGGCGCTTACTAAACTCCAAGAATTTGTTTTTACTGGTGTAATATGCCAAATAGGTTTATTATTAGTAAATGTTTGTTCAATATGGTAAATATTAATTTCATCATTATTTTTAACAATCATTTCTAAATGGGTATTTTGTTTATTTTGAATGATTTTAACAATATCTAATAAAGTTCTATCTAACCATATAACTAAATCGGTTCCCATTTGATGCGCTAAATTTCTAAAATAATCACTCTTATAATCTATTCCAGCAATACTATAATACTCTTTTAAAAATTCATTAATATTTTCGGCAATAAATTTTTTATAATAAGGAATATTACCTTCTAATTCATTTTTTAATTTAATATCTTTAAATTCGTAATGTTCAAATTCACTAACTAAAAATATATTTTTAAATTTACGAGATTTAATACTAGTAATTACTTCTTTTTTAAAAGAGTAGTATTGAGTAAGAAAAACATTGTTATTAATTATTTTAATATCAAGTGTTGTAGCAGTAGTATCATTTACTATATGATAAAATATAATGCTAATGACATCATCTTTTAAATCGGGATTTATAAGTAGTAATTTAGATTTGAAAATATTATATAACTTTATTTTTAAATCATGACGATTAAGATAATTTATAATACAATAACATTGTTGACATATTTTTAAAAATGGGACATATGAATAATTAGCATCTTTATCTTTTTGAACTGTGATTTGCATATTTTCAAGTTCCTCTAAAGATTTTAATAATTTTTCTAACATATTGATTTTCACCTCTGGTATAATTTATCACATTTTATTTTATTAAACAATCATAAATTTATACTAATTATTCTTTTTATTTAAAGAAAAAAAGATTGTCAAACAAAAGTAAATATGATAATATTATATTGTTACTTTTTATGGCGAGATAGCTCAGCTGGCTAGAGCAATCGGTTCATACCCGATCGGTCGAGGGTTCGAATCCCCCTCTCGCTACCAAATTGTTAATGACTAGATATCTTATCTAGTTTTTTTATGTATAAAAATAGCAAAAAGTAATAATAAACAAGTAAAATAAATTACAATTTATATGAGTAAGATTATCAAGAAATTGGTAATCTTTTTTATATTGACTTTTTTAAACTTTTAATATATTATTTGAGTTTTAAAATGATTAAATTTATGATTAGATATTTATGGATTTGAAATTAGATGAGGGATAAATTTAGAATATAAAAAATTATGATCGATATAGTAATAAGAATGTAAGTTTAGTTGTAGATAATGCTTCTCAAATATCTGCAGATGAACTTTTAAAATATAATAATTTCACCGAAATAGTGATGTATTTTGTTGTATATATATTTCTAAAGATGATTACCTTTAAGAGAATTCTTAAAGTCAAATAAACATTTTGCACACGATAATTTATTTAATTATTATTTAATGATGTTGCAAAAAAATATTGTTTGGTTTCATATCCAGAAAGTCAACAATATTTACTTTTTTTCTAATTATTCGATAAAAAATAGACAAAAGTAGTATGTATAAAACCACGTCTCTTAGGCGCAAATTTTTATTTAATAATTTATTTTAAATAATAAAATAAGTTATTGCTAAATAATTATGTAAACTATATAATGATGTTATCAAGGAGATTAAAAATGCAAGAAAGTAATATTATTTTATATGAAACAGAAGATGGAAAAATAAATATAGATGTAATTTTAAGAGATGAGACAATTTGGCTTACTCAAAAAAGCATGGCTGAATTATTTGATTGTTCTAAAGATAATATAGGATTACATTTAAAAAATATATTTTTAGATAAAGAATTAGATAAAAATGCAACTACCGAGATTTTCTCGGTAGTTCAAAAAGAAGGTAATCGTGATGTTAAAAGAAATGTAGAATTTTATAACTTGGACGCTATAATCGCTGTAGGTTATCGAGTAAATTCTAAAAAAGCAACACAATTTAGAATATGGGCTACTAATGTTTTAAAAGATTATATTATTAAAGGTTTTAAAATAGATGTAGAAAGAATGAA
>CANQZN010000060.1 GCA_947628365.1 uncultured Bacilli bacterium
AATTGGTGCTAGTATCACACTAGTCAACCCCTTTTTATTCTTTGAGAACACAAGTTAATGTGTTCTCGTTTTTTTATGCTTATTTATATTTCTTTTCTATTTCCTTCATTGTTAAATTGCTTTTAACACTTTTATTTAGTTTTTTTATATCACCTAAATTAGCATAATCATCATATTCTTTTATTAAAAGCCAATTATCTTCTTTAAAATTAACTAAAGTCCATAAACCTTTTAATTTCTTACCATGTAGTTTAAATTTAATTGCTCCTTTTTTAAAATCTTCTTTAAAATTACCCAGTATTTCATAATATCCTCTATCCCAAAGCATGACTGTTCCACCACCATATTCACCCTTTGGAATAATCCCTTCAAAATTACGATAATTAAGAGGATGATCTTCCACTAAAACCGCTAATCTTTTATCTTTAGGATTATATGATGGTCCCTTTGGTACTGCCCAACTTTTAAGTACGCCTTTATATTCTAATCTAAAATCATAATGATCACGGGTAGCTATGTGATGTTGCACACAAAATTTAAGTCTTTTAGATTTACTCTCAACAATACCTTTTGGTTCTTTAGTTTTATTAAAATTTCTTTTTTCATTATATTTTTCTAAACTCATATTATTCACCATTATTATTTTAACTAAAAAAATCTAAATTAATCTAAAAAAATATGTTGAAAACTTATTGGTTATCAACATATTTTTTATAATAGTTATATCTTTTAATTGCATTTTCTTTTTGCATATTAAGTAGTTCATCTGCTAAATCTTTATTTTTTATTTTCAATGCTTTAAATCTAACTTCATTATTTAAAAATTCTTCATACTTTGAAAAGTCCGGTTCTTTACTATCTAAATATAATTTATCTTCTTCTGGGTTATAACGCATAAGTAGTTCATAACCAACTTCAACAGCTAATTTTTCTTCATTAATTGAGCAAGACAAACCATTTTTAATACCATGTTCTACACAAGGCGAATAAGCAATTATAATTGCTGGTCCTTGATGTTGCATTGCTTCTTTAAATACTTTAATGGTATGCATTGGATTACTACCTAGAGCAATACTTGCCACATAACAATTTGGATAACACATAGCTATTTTAAATAAATCTTTTTTATAAGTTTTTTTACCAGCATCAGCAAATTCAGCAACTGCCCCTATCTTACTGGATTTACTCATTTGACCACCAGTATTAGAATAAACTTCAGTATCTAAAATTAAACATTTAATGTTTTCATTTTGACTCATAACATGATCAAGACCACCAAAACCAATATCATAAGCCCAACCATCACCACCAAAAGCCCATACTACTCTAGCTGGAATATAATTAATTAATTCTTTTAAGTCTTTTGGAATATTTTTATCTTTTAATTTTTCTTTAACTTCCCTAGTTATTTCATAATTATCCATATTGTTAAGCCATTTATTAAATAACTCAGCACACTCATTATCAACAGATGAAAGAGATAATTCCATAATTTCTTTTATTTTATCTCTTTTATTTTTATAAGATGTGTGAATACCTAAAGCAAATTCAGCATTATCTTCAAATAGAGAATTAGCCCAAGGAATACTATAAGGTGTTGATGGAGCACTACCACCATAAATTGATGAACAACCAGTTGCATTAGCTATAACTAATTCACTACCAAATAATTGAGTTAATAATTTAATATATGATGTTTCACCACAACCAGCACAAGCTCCACTAAATTTAAATTTACTTTCTTTTAAACTAGCACCTTTAACATTAAATTTATCCATGATATCTGGATTTTGATAACTATCAAAATATTTATCTACCATTTTTCTATTTTCTTCTGTACCATTGCCAAAACTTAAAGCACCAGTTGGACAATTTTTTATACACAAACCACAACCAGTACAATCTTGTTCACTAATAGCTAAATAATAATTATATTCACTATTTCCCATTAATTCTTTACCAGTATCATTTTTAATTGCTAATGGTCTTATAACAGCATGAGGACATATTATATTACATAGTCCACATTCAATACATTTACTCTTATCCCATACTGGTACTTGATAAGCAGTATTTCTTTTTTCATATTTAGTTAAGTCCCAAGGAAAAGCACCATGACGATAAGGAACTAATTCGCTTACCTTTAACTCACTTCCTTGTCTTCGATTAATTTTATCAAAAATATTTTGTTTTAATTTAACATTATCATTTTCATAAGTTATATTATCTAAAACATTTAAGTTATCCATTGCGTATTTTATGGCATTAATATTATTGTTAATAACATCTTCTCCTTTGGTAACAAATGTTTTCTTAATTAACTCTTCTACTTCTTCATAACCATTTTTAATATTTAATAATTTTAAAATTATAATCTCTATTATTTTATTAATCTTACCATTTAAGTTATTATCAATAGCTATTTTAGAAGCATCAATATAATATAGAGTAATATGTTTATCATTGATTATCTTTTTTATTTCAGTTGGTAAATAATTATTAAGTTCATTACCACTTCTAGTTGTATTTAAAAGAAGTATACCATTATCTTTAATACTATCTAGGATACTAAATTTATGTAAATATTCTTCTTTAGTTACTACCACTATAGAAGGATTTTCCACATAAAATGGAGCGTTAATAGCATCCTTACTCCATCTTAAATTAGAGACAGTAACACCGCCACTTTTTTTAGAGTCATATTCAAAATAGCCTTCCACATAATAATCATCTTTAGCAATAATTTTTAAAATTTCTTTACTAGCACTAACCATACCATCAGAGCCAAAACCAAATATTTTAATTTCTTCAGCATTTAGTTTAATACTATAATCTTCTTCTTCAAGAGATAAATAAGTAACATCATCTTCTATACCTATAGTAAAATTATTTTTTAATTTACCTTTTAACATAGCAAAGACACTATAGATTTGTTTAGGAGTAGTATTTTTACTAGAAAGACCATATCTTCCTCCCACTATATTAATATTATTATCACGAATTGCACTAACAATATCCAAATATAAAGGTTCACCAATACTACCTGCTTCTTTAGTTCTATCTAATACAGCAATATTTTTTACAGTTTTTGGTAAGACATCTAATAAATATTTTTGACTAAATGGTCTATATAAATGAACATTAATTAGACCAACTTTTTCGCCCTTTGCATTTAAATCATCTACTACTAACTTAATAGTATCTGTCACACTACCCATAGCAATAATAATAGATTCAGCAGAAGGATTACCATAATAATTAAATGGTTTATAATCTGTTCCCATTATTTTATTAATACTATCCATATAACTATTAACTATATCTGGCATTTCATTATATAACATATTTCGTGCTTCAACAGATTGAAAATATATATCTTCATTTTCTGCTAAACCATATTGAACTTTACAATCAGTATTTAGAGCTCTATCTTTAAATTCACTTATACTATCCCAAGGAATTAACTCAAGTATTTTTTTAGTATCTATTTCCTCTATTGTATTAAGTTCATGACTAGTTCTAAAACCATCAAAGAAATGTATAAAAGGAAGACTTCCCTTAATTGAGGATAAATGAGCAACTGCTGCTAAGTTTTGAGCATCAAAAACATTAGATGATGATAACATACAAAATCCTGTATTACGAGTAGCATAAACATCAGAGTGATCACCAAAAATAGACAAGGCATGAGTTGCTACTGTACGACTAGCTACATGGATTACTCCAGGTAAACACTCACCTGCTATTTTATACATATTAGGTATCATTAATAATAGCCCTTGACTAGCAGTAAAAGTTGATGCTAGTGAACCCGAAAGTAGAGCTCCATGCATTGTTGCAGCAGCTCCCGCTTCACTTTGCATTTCTATAACTTTAGGTTTACTATTATAAAGATTGGTATAGTCTGTATGCGTTAAATTATCGATATTTGATGCCATAGGACTTGATGGTGTAATTGGATAAATACTACATATTTCACTAAAAAGATATGCTACTTTACTACAAGCAGTATTTCCATCAACAGTTATTTTCATTTTGTATCACCTATATAAAATTATAAAATAAAATGACTAGATTTACTAGTCAAAATATATTTTTAAAACAATACTTAATTATTATAACACCCCGAATAACAATGCTCCCAAACTACTTTGGATAGATGATACAATCATATTTTTAATAATTATACTTATTACAGTAAAAAATATTGCTAAGCATATTGCATGAAATATCATTCTTATATTGGGATTGGGTATTTCAATTAAATGATTCATAAGTTCTATTACAATTATAAGAGTATATACAATGCCTATAATTGTTACTATTAATCCTAAAGTACCATTAATCATACCTAAAATTGGTGAAAGAATACTTGCAAATACACAATATGGTACAAATGAAGCAGTTGTTGCTCCTAATAATTGAACAAAATTGGCACTTTTTTTCAAGATTAAACTTCCAAGAAAATAAAGACCAGCAATAGCTACTAAAATTCCAGCATACATTAATAAATCTGTACCAATTACTTTAATCCATTGAACATTACTTAATTTTTCCCATGCCCAAGTAACTTGATTCGTTAGTGGTGATTTGCTTCTAACTGTATTAATTATTGTACTAATTAAATTTAATAATGTTAATGCCCCAACTAAAATTCCAGAAAGTATACCAACATGTTTAATATCTTTCAAACCTTCTTCATTATTATGAAAATTGTCAAATGGTTTAATAATCGCATTAATAAAAAATTGAAACATATTTAAATTACTTTGACTGACAAATGATGATGAAACAGTGCTAACTGATCCAAGAGTACTACCAATATTATTTATTGGTTCCACATTTTGAACAGGTGTACTTCCTAATTTAGTACCACATTTAATACAAAAATTAGTATTACTAGCATTAGATGTTCCACATTGGGGACAAACTATATTTGATAAATTTTCATCCATTTTAACTCACTCCATACTATATTATCTATCTCTAATTTTAATTTTTATAAGTTGTAAAGTCAATCTTTTTTACCAACTTAATAAAGTATATTATTCTGTATAAAATATTTTTAAATCAGTATTATAATAATTTGCTTTATCATTTTCTTTAACTACTATATAGTTTTCAAATAAAATAATATTACTTGCATCAACATTTATACTTTGCTTACTTAACATATTATATATTTCATATTTGCTACTATAATTTTCATTATATATTACAGTACTATAGACAAAAGTACTATCCCCATAAACAACATAACTACCTGCAAATTCTTTTTCTACTTTATTATCCTTTAAATTAACTAAACTACTCTTTCCATCTTTATAAGTAATAACATATTCCATACCTTTTGATTTTAAATAATTAAAAGTATTAATATTAAAGAAATTAATATCAGAGTATTCACATTTTAATATTTCTTTATCCTTTTCTACTAAACCATATTTATCATCACATTTTTTCTTTGTAATGCCTGTTTCTTTTTCAAAATTTGTTTTAAAAAGTTTACTCTCTTGCTTTTCTACTATTTTATCATTTTCTGTATCATAATATTTTGTTTCGTTTGAATCAATATCTTGAATAGTTAAATAACCATCATAATAACTTAATCTTATTAAATCACTTTCTGTTTTATAAGCTATTTTATCGTTATTAATAAATATTGACTCAACAAATTCACCATCACTATTATTTATTTCAAATATATTATCATCTTTACTAATTATATCATTGGAAGTAAAATCATATATTACTTTACCAGTATCGCAATTTACTATTGCTTTATTCTTAGCATCAATTGATATAACACAATAATTATTTAAATTGCCATCATTTTTAACTGGAGTTACTGCTAAACTAAATTCACCCTTTTTATATAAATATTTATAAAGTATTTTACCATTTTGATCCATTATACCAGCACTAGTTTTATCATTGGATTCCCATCTAAAGTAAGTATTTTTATTATTCCTACTAAATATTGAAACTATATCATAAACAGTATATTGTGGATTAGATAATTGTTTTAAATTCAAATCATATAAAGCACCATCAATTAACCAAACACCTATATCATAATATTTCATATCAGAAGAATAATCGACCTTTATTTTAATATTTCCTTTTCTATCAATAATAGCATATACTTCTTTTTCGTTTTCATCATTACTGGCTAAATAAACCATCCCATAATCACCATGAAAATCAGTAGCCATAGTATATTTTGGTTCAATAACCATATTACCATCAGTATCTATATAACCATACTTACCATTTTCTTTAATAGCCACTAATTGATTATCATTAAATACACTAGTATAGGCATTTTTCCTATTTTGCCAATATTGATAACCAATAACTCCTCCAACTGCTAGTACAAATACAATTATTAACAAATTAAAAAATGTCATATTTGGTTTCTTTGGTGGTTTATCAAAATTATCTATTCTTTCTAGTTCAATTTTTTCTTCTTCCTTTGTCTTTTTATCATTTTTCTTATTAGTTGCCTTTTCATTTATACTATTTTGATTAGCTAAATTATAACCACAATTACCACAAAAAGTTGAACCCATTTGGTAAATTTGACCACAATTCGGACATTTTAAGTTGTTATTTATTTCATTATCCATTTGTATACTCCTTTATTATATAAATAATACCATAAATAATTTTTATTGCAAATAAAAAAGACTATTTACAGCTCTAAGGAGTGAAATTTTTTCGCAATTAATCAATTTGATATAATATATACAAAGGTAGTTGATTAATAT
>CANQZN010000061.1 GCA_947628365.1 uncultured Bacilli bacterium
ACTGTCGGAAATATGGCCTGTGGAGGAGTAAAATCCTATGAAACAGGAAAAATAAGCCGTGAGGCTTATAGTGCAAACGAAAATAAATGTTAGTTTATTTGAATTTGCTTATGTTCTAAATATGTTATGATTTTGTGGTAATAATGTGGGGTATATAATCATGGAAAAATTAAATAATATTTTAAGTAGAAGTGCTAGTCAAATAGAAATTGTTAAAGAAAAAAATATAACTTTTGAAATTAACAATTCTTTATTTAATTCTGAATTAGAAAATGCATTAAATGAGTGTGCACTTATAGAAAAAGATTATAAAGAAAAAAAGAGAAAAGGTTATAATAATGTCTATGAAATGTTGGAAACTATCAAGTTATTAACATTCATAAATAAAAAATGAAGTAAATAAATAAAATATATTATATGAAAAGAATGTATTTTGTTTTATTTACTTTTTTTATTAGTGTACTTATTTTATATTCCTTAAAAGTGGAAGCAATAATGCCTTTAACTGGTAGAACTATCGTAATTGATGCTGGACATGGATTTAAAGATCCGGGAACTAGTTATGGTAAAATTTATGAAAAAGATATTAATTTAGCTATTAGTTTATATCTAGAAGAAAAGTTAGGCAGTCTAGGTGCTAATGTTATTATGACAAGAGATGGTGATTATGATTTATCAATTCCAGGTCATAATTTCCGTAAAAAAAGCGATTTTGATAATCGCATAAAATTAATTAATGAAAGTAATGCTAATTTATATTTAAGTATTCATCTAAATTATTTAAGTGATGCTAGTTACTATGGACCCCAAGTATTTTATTTAAAGGAAAATAAAGATATTGCTCAAGTTATTCAAAAAAATATGAATAAGGAACTAAATGGTGATAGAGAAATTAAATTAATACCAAGTGATACTTATATGTATAATAAACTAAAAATACCGGGTGTCTTAATTGAATGTGGATTTCTATCGAATGCTAAAGAAAGAGGATTATTAAAAACTAGTGATTATCAAAAGAAAGTTGCTAATGCAATTGCTTTAGGAGTTCTGGAATATTTTTAATATCTATAAGTTTAATAATCTTTAGTAAATCATTAATATCCTTTTCACTATTTAAAATAGCATATGCTAATTTATTTAACTTAAGAGCAACTTTGAAACTAATATCATATAATTCTTGAAATGAATATTTGAAATCATTTCTATCTGTATTTAATACTCGATAATCAGCATCTTTAGTAAAAGTTAATTCACTTAATTTAAATTCATCAGTATGGATAATTAAATCAATAATTTTATAAAATTTATTTTTTATATTTAAACGATCAGAAATAAAATAACGATAAATATAATAACCATTGTTATGAGAACGATTAAATATTTTACCAATATTTTTTTCTTGATATGTTTCTTCAAAAATAGTGTCTAAAAACATTTTTAAATCATCATTAAATTTTAATTTCGGCATTAAAGTTTTATAAAATTTATTATGCCATTTTTCATTTTCTTGATAATATAAAAAGTTATCAATCATAAATTCTATTTTGGTATGAGGAATATTTAAGGCATTTACTTGATAATTAATTAAAGGATGAACTAAGGTATCTAGGGTGTAATGATTAATAATACCATATAAAAAATTAGTTATTTCTGAGTTATCTTGTAAATTATTATTCTTGATATAATTTATAACATTTTGAAGAAGTAAATCAAAATCATGTTTATGACATTTTACCCCAAACTTACGATAATATTGCCATTTAAAATGATAATATAAATTATCAAAACCTTGATTATACATATTATAATAATTTATATTTTCTCTAATACTTGCTTGTTGTTTTTTACTTAATTTATTTAAAATATCTTGTCCAAATTTATAATGAGTATAAACTGTTGGCATAAAATAAATCACCGTTACTATTATAGCAAATTTCACAAATTAATCACTAAAAAAATATTAAAATGACAATAAATTTAGATATATTTATACTGGTTCTTATGATATAATTTAATTTAGGTGAATAGGAAATGGGTGCAAAGACATTTAAAACATTAGATGAACAAATTGAAATGTTACAACAAAAAGGACTAGTTATAGATGATATTGAATATACTAAAGAGGTATTACTTAGAGAAAACTATTTCTTTTTAATGGGATATCGTCATTTATTCTTAAAAAAAGATGGTAGTAGACGCTTTATTCATAATACTAATTTTCGAGAATTATATGGTATGTTCAATTTTGATAGACAGCTTAGAAATATTTTGTTCAAAAACATTTTGATTGTAGAGAACAACTTAAAAAGTATCCTATCTTATATAATGAGTAAGAATCATGGTTTTAAAGAACAAAGTTATTTAAATTCTGAGAATTTTGTTCAAGACTATAGCAAGTCTAGACAAATTAATGATTTAATTAGAAAAATGAAAAGACAAATTAATGTTAATGGTAAACAACATGCTGCAACTAGTCACTATATCAATAATTATGGTTATATTCCTTTATGGATTGTTGTTAAAGTTTTATCATTTGGCATAGTTAGTGAACTTTATCAAGTATTACAAAGAGAAGATCAAGAAGAAATTGCTAATGTTTATGGGGTATCTGTTAGTAACCTTGCCAATTATTTGCCTATTTTAGCTAATTATCGTAATTTATGTGCCCATGAAGATTTATGTTATAACAATAAGAATCATAAAAAGATTGAAAGAACTAAATATCATGATATTTTGAATATTTCTCAAGATGAAGATGGAGAATATATATATGGAGTCAATGATTTATTTGCTATAGTAATAATTATGAAACAAATTTTGAAAGAAGAAGATTTTGTTTTAATGATGAATGAGATTTCCTATGAATTAGATATCTTAGATGGTAAACTAAACTCTATAGATATTAGTGAAGTCTTAGATGCAATGGGATTCCCATTAAATTATAAAGAAATTGTGAGGATGGATTAAAATGAAACAAACGACAGATTCAAAAACAAAAATTATTATTTATACTATTTTTATATTAATGTTAGGGTTATTTTTAGCCTATGGAGTTATTTATAAATTTCCAACATTATTTCAAGAAACAATAACAAAAATAGAAAAAGATGTTACTGTGACTGATGAAGGAATTGCCGATGCTGTAGAAAAAGTTTATGATTCAGTTATAATTGTTTCTAATTATAAAGGAAATAATTTATATGCATCTGGTAGTGGCTTTATTTATAAAGCTGATAAAAATGATTTTTATATAATAACTAACTATCATGTTATTGCATCTGGTGATAATTTTAAAATAACTTATACTGATGGAGAAGAAGTAGAAGCAACTTTACTAGGTGGTGATCAATACGCAGATATTGCTGTTTTAAAAACTAAAGCAAGAGATAATTTTAAAGCTGTTGAAATTGGATCAACCGAAAGTTTAAGAGTTGGTGATACAACATTTACAGTAGGAGCTCCACTTGATTTTACTTATTCTTGGACAGTTACTAGAGGTATTATTTCTGGTAAAGAAAGATTAGTAGAAGTATCACTTTCAAATAGTAGTGACTCAGATTATATCATGAATGTATTACAAACAGATGCAGCCGTTAATAGTGGTAATTCTGGTGGCCCTTTATGTAACTCTAATGGTGATGTTATTGGTGTTATTTCTGCTAAAATTAGTTCTACTGGAGTAGAGGGTATGGGATTTGCTATACCTATTGAAACTGCTAAAGAAAAAGCTGAACAAATAATTAAAGGCGAATCAACTGAATATCCTTCTATTGGTATCTATCCAATTAATGTTTCAACTGCTCTTAGAAGTAGAGAATATTATAGTTATTTAGCAAGTTTAAATATTACTTCTGGTGTTTTAATTGGTGGTGTTGAAAAAGGTACGGCTGCTGAGAAAGCTGGTTTAAAAGCAAGAGATGTTATAACTAAGATTAATGGTAAAGATATAAGTAATACAGCATATTTAAGATATGAATTATATAAACATCAAGTTGGTGATACAATAAAAATTACTTTCTTAAGAGATGGTAAAGAAAAGACTGTATCATTAAAAATGACCGCAACAAGTTCTCTATAGGTGAATAATGAAAGATAATAATGTAAGATTTTCTAAAAGATTATGTGCATATTTAATTGATGTAATATTTGTATCATTTGTTATTTCTTTATTAATCCAAATAAGATTTATTAATCCTAAATATGATGAATATACAGAATATAATACAAAATATCAAGATACAATACAAGAATATTATGATGGTAAAATATCTACTAGTGATTTTCTCAATTTAGAAAAAGAATATTCTTATAACATA
Source organism: uncultured Bacilli bacterium (assembly GCA_947628365.1). GTDB lineage: Bacteria > Bacillota_I > Bacilli_A > RF39 > UBA660 > SIG200. The sequence goes on from CANQZN010000061.1 coordinate 4,317, forward strand.
GTTAAATATGGTATTGTATATAATGTTTTAATTGTCGTAATTATATTAGCCTACTTTGTCCTATTTCAAAAGTTTAATAATGGTCAAACTTTAGGTAAAAAGTTAATGGGTATAAAATTAGTGGGTATGGATAAAAATAAATTAAGTTTATGGCAATGTTTAGTTAGATATTTACCAATTTCTATTGTATATGTCGGTAATATTTTAATCCTAATTTTAAATTCAATATTTGTCTTTGTATTTAACCCTAATAATTTTTATAAAGTAAATACTACAATAAGTATGATTATAAGTGTGGCAACAATTACTTCATTTATAATGGTATTAGTTAGAAAAGATAAAAGAGGTTTTCATGATTTAATTGGTAATACCAAAGTTATAAATGATGATGTTAAACCTAAAGTAGTAAAAGAAGAAGCATAGACTTCTTTTTTTAATTAAAATTTGGTACAATAAAATAAATTTAAATGGAGGTTTTATAAATGAAAAAGTTTTATAAAATTTTGGAAGAAAAAATTAATAATGCCTTAACTAAGTCAGGATATGAAGATAAAAACATTGTAGTAACCGAGTCAAATCGTCGTGATTTAGGAGAATATCAATATAATGGGGTAATGATGCTTGCTAAAGTAAATCATAAAAATCCTTTAGATATTGCAAATGAAATAGTAAGTGTATTAAAAGAAGATAATTTCTTTGCAAATATCAATGTAGCAGGTCCTGGTTTTATTAATATGACTATTAGTAATGATGCTTTAGTTTCATTTTTTAATATCAAAGATTATGAATATCCTCAAAATGATAAATTAATTTTTTTAGATTATGGTGGTGCTAATGTAGCTAAAAGTTTACATGTTGGTCATTTAAGAAGTGCCAATATTGGTGAGGCTTTAAAAAGATTATGTAATTATTTAGGTTATAAAACTATTTCTGATACCCATTTAGGTGACTGGGGTAGACCACTTGGTTTAGTAATTTTAGAACTTTCTAAAAGAAACCCAGATTGGCTATTTTTTAATAACGATTATGATGGTGAATATCCAAAAGTAGATATAACGAATTCTTTATTAGAAGAAGTGTATCCTTATGCTTCAAATAAAGCAAAATTGGATGAAGATTATTTAAAAGAAGCTCAAGATATGACTAAGAGATTACAAAATAAAGAAAAAGGTATTTATGCTTTATGGCAACAAATTATGGAAGTATCTAAAAGTGATATTAAAACCATTTATGATAGATTAAATACTAATTTTGATTTATACAAGGGTGAAAGTGATGCCGAAGATTATGTTCCAGAAATGTTAGAATATTTAGATAAATTAAATATCGTTGAAGAAAGTGAAGGAGCAAAAGTAATTAGTGTTTCACTAGAAGATGACAAATTAGAAATACCACCAATGTTATTATTAAAAACTGATGGAGGACTATTATATAGTACAACTGAACTTGCAACAATTTACGATCGGATGAAAAATTATCATCCAAATGAAATATGGTATGTTACTGATAAAAGACAAAATCTACATTTTACTCAAGTCTTTAGAGCAGCTTATAAATCTAATATTGTTTCTGAAGATGTAAAATTAGTTTTTGCTGGTTTTGGCACAATGAATGGCTCTGATGGTAAACCATTTAAAACTCGTGATGGTGGAGTAATGCGTTTAACTGATTTATTAAATGATGTTAAAAATGAGTGTTTGAAAAGATTAAATCCAAATATTTTAGAAAATCGTGAAGAAATTGCTGAACAAATTGCAATGGCAACCATTAAATATGCTGATTTGTTACCAGCAAGAGAAACAGATTATAATTTTGATTTAGATAAATTTTGTGATTTAGAAGGTAAAACTGGTTCATTTATTTTATACTCAACCATTAGGATGAAATCTTTATTAAATAAAGCTAAAGAAAGTAACGTTAGTTACGATAGCTTAAAAATGATTGATAATGAATATGATAAAGAGGTTGTTTTAACTTTAAATAATTTTGATAGTATTTTAGAGAAAGCTTTTAATTCTAAATCTTTAAATGATATAACAGATTATTTATATAAACTTACTACTAATTATAATCGTTTCTATACTGAAAATAGAATACTTACTGAAAGTAATAATGATTTAAGAGAATCTTGGCTATGTCTAACAAAGCAAGTTTATGAAGTAAATAAAATTTTGTTAAATATTTTAGCTATTGATATACCAGAAAAAATGTAGTTCTAGTTAACAACATTTTTTTGATAAGAACTTGACACCGGGGGGGGTAATATATAATTATCTTATAAAATAAAGGAATGATATTTTATGAGAATAATTAACAAA
>CANQZN010000062.1 GCA_947628365.1 uncultured Bacilli bacterium
TACTTTCTCGTCAAGTTGGTGTGCCTAAGATTGTTGTTTACATGAACAAATGTGATCAAGTAGACGATCCAGAATTATTAGACTTAGTAGAAATGGAAATTAGAGAACTTTTAGGAGAATATAATTTTGATTCAAATTGTCCTATCATTCGTGGTAGTGCTCTTAAAGCTCTTGAAGGTGATGAAGCTGCTGCTCAAAGTATTCGTGACTTAATGGCTGCTGTTGATGATTATATCGATGCACCTGCACGTGATACTGATAAACCATTCTTAATGAGTATTGAAGACGTATTTACTATTTCAGGACGTGGAACTGTTGTTACAGGACGTGTTGAACGTGGTAGATTAAATCTTAATGACGAAGTTGAAATTGTTGGTCTAAGACCTACACAAAAATCAGTTGTTACTGGTATTGAAATGTTCCGTAAATCACTTGATTACGCACAAGCTGGTGACAATGCTGGTGTACTTCTTCGTGGTATTGCTCGTGAAGATGTTGAACGTGGACAAGTTTTAGCTAAACCAGGAAGTGTTACTCCTCATACTAAGTTTAAAGCTAGTGTTTATGTTCTATCTAAAGAAGAAGGCGGAAGACATACTCCATTCTTCTCAAATTATCGTCCACAATTCTATTTCAGAACTACAGATGTAACTGGTGTTATTGAGTTACCTCAAGGTACTGAAATGGTTATGCCTGGTGATAATGTAGACATGACAGTTGAATTAATTGCTCCAGTAGCACTTGAAAATGGTACTAAATTCTCTATTCGTGAGGGCGGACATACTGTTGGTGCTGGTGTAGTATCAGAAATTATAAAATAATTTAATTTATAATTAAAAATAGCAACTTTTAAAAGTTGTTATTTTTTTGACCAATTTGACATTTTAGATTAATATGATATAATAATAAACATCTTAAGGGGGGAATGTAATGAAAAAAGTTGTATTAGCAAGTATTTTTACTATGATTGCATTATTAGGTGTTAGTTGTTATAAATTCTATTCAATTGATGAATCAATTAATGTTACTGTAGATACAAAAAGTACAAAAGATACTTTTGGAACAAATAACAATATATTATCAGAGGAAATTGAACAAAATGCCTCTATAACTGATAATGATAATATAGCAGTTATGAGTGATGAGAAAGAAGAAGTTAAAACTTCAAATACTATACCAGAGAAACAAAATGTAGTAACTGAAAATGTTGTTTCAGAGAAAACAACAACTACTCAAGAAGAATTAAAAGAAAATGTAGTAGAAAGCAATGTTGTTGTAGAAGAGGCAAAAGAAGAAACTGCTGATAATAAATTAGAAAGTAATGATAATAATAGTCAAAATAATAAATTTAATATTAAAGATAAAGAAAAAATAACTGATAAATTTATATCTAGTAAGAATGTAGAGGTTGTTGATAAATCTAAGGGAAAAATGTGTGCTCAAGCTATTGAATACTTCTATGAAGATGCATATTATAAATACTATTTTAATTGTATAAAAAGTAGTTATATGTATGTTATAAAAAATGGTAAAGAATATAAATTAGTAGAAGCTTTAAAAACAGGTATTGTAACAATGCAAGAATTAGAAGAAAATGGTTACAAATTTCCAAAGAAATCTAAAAATGTTTTTGTAAAATAATTTGTTTAGTTGACACAAATTTTAATTTAATATATACTAAAAAGTGCATACAGGGTTAGTGTATGCACAAGAAGATATAATTTTATTCTTGGTTGGGTTATCTTTAATGATAATCCTTTTTAATTGTTTTTATATTTTATAACATTGAGCAAAAACATTATGAAAATAATACATAATAGTGTGGTTTCTATAATACATCATCCTTTCTAATTATATCTTCTTATTTAAAACTATTAGTAAATAATAATCTTAAATAAGGAAATATTATATTAAATCCTTATATTCTTTAGCATTTTTAACTTTATCTAGTGTAGTATATCTTATACTTCTAGCATAAACCGAACTTAGATCTCCTAAAACAACGGGTTTATCTAATGCTATAAGTGGGCTTTTAAGATAGACACGATATTTTTTTTGATTATCTACAAAGCATTGTTCAAAGCTTTTGATTTCAGCATAATACATAATTTGAGAAAAAGGCGCATTAATATAAAAAACTATATATTTAAGATATCTAATTTTTTCAGAGTCTAATTTGACATATTCCCAAAACTTATTTTTCTTAATAAAATCAATACCACTTGTGTTACTTGGGACTAGTATTGAATCATAGTTTACTTCTTCTACATTAGAATTATCATCTTCGTATTCTTTTATTACTTTAGGAATACTTTCAAGTAAATCATCAATAGCCATTTCAATTAAAATGTTTCTATTTACCTTACCATTAGAATAAACAGATAAACTTTTAACAGCTTGATCTAATTCTTCAATTTTTTCTTGCGTTAAAAATAAAGCAACTTGTTTTTTATTTAATTCTTTTTTGGGAACTAATAAAGTTTTTATGTTTGAAACTAAATGGTCATTCATAAATTATCACCTCTTTGATAGCTTTATTATATAATGCATAGAAAGATATGTCAATACTATATGCTACAATTATAATAATTATATATATTCTAGCATATAGCAAATATATTTCTAAGTAAATTATTTAAAAATAAAAAAGTCTCAATTTTTTAGAAATCGAGACTAATTAATTTATTTTACTAATATATCACAGACTAGATTAGTTATCTCAGTTGGATTATCAATAGGTAAACCTTCAATTAAACGAGCTTGAGCATATAATATTTTAGTGTATTTTTTAAGTTCATCTTTATCTTTTTTATATAAATCTTGTAGTTTTTTACATATTGGATGTTGATAATTTATTTCTAATATTTTACTTGCGTTAATGCCTTCACTATTTGGCATTGCGTTCATAACCTTTTCCATTTCAACTGAAATTTCACCAGAAGTTGAAAGACAAACTGGATGATTTTTTAATCTACTAGTAAATTTAACTTCTTTAACATCTAATTCTTTTTTCATTAATTCTAATAAATCTTTGGAATTATCATTTAGTTTCTTTAGTTCTTCTTTTTCTTCTTCAGTATCAACTTCAACATTATCTGAACACACATTTTTAAATTCTTTATCTTCATATTTATTCATAATTTTAAAGACAAATTCGTCTAAATAATTAGTACATAATAGAAGATCTTTATCTTTAGAAATTAATGCTTCAACTTGTGGTAATGTTTTGATTTGATCGGTTGAAGTACCACATGCATAATATATTATTTTTTCATCTTTATTGTTTTCTATATATTCTTTTAAGGTAACTAATTTATCTTGTTTAGAAGAGTAGAACAATAGTAAATCTTGTAATTTCTCTTTATCTATGCCATAGCTATTATAGATGCCAGCTTTTATTTGTAAACCAAATTCGTTCCAGAATTTTATATAATCTTCCCTTTTTTCACTTTGCATATTTAATAGTTCATTTTTAATATGTTTTTCAATATTGCTTGCTATAGTTTTTAAAACTCTGTTTTGTTGTAATATCTCTCTAGAAATATTTAGGGATAAATCAGAAGAATCTACAACACCTTTAACAAAGCTAAAATAATCTGGTAATAAATCTGCACACTTTTCCATAATTAAGACACCATTAGAATATAGTTGTAAGCCTTTTTCATATTCTTTAGTGTAGTAATCAAAACTTGCATGAGAAGGAATATAAATTAAAGAATTGTATTCCATTGTACCTTCAGCTTTGGTATGAATATACGCTAGAGGCTTTTCATAATCAAAAAATTTATCAGAATAGAATGTATTATATTCTTCTTCGGTAATTTCATTTTTATTTCTTCGCCATAATGGTACTAAACTATTAATTGTTTCTAACTTTTTCTCTTTATCAGAAGTAACTTCCATTTTAATTGGATAAGTTATATAGTCAGAATATTTTTTGATTAGCGTCTTTATTTCTTCTTCATCTAAATAACGATTATCTTCTTCATCATCTTTGATAGTTAAGATAATATCAGTTCCATAGTTTTCTTTCGTAGTACTTTTTATTGTGTATCCTTCAATACCTGATGAACTCCATATGTAAGCTTCATCACTACCAAAAGCCTTAGAAACTACTTCAACTTTATCTGCGACCATAAATGCTGAATAAAAACCAACACCAAATTGACCAATTATATCAATATTTTCTTTTTTCTTATTTTGCTCTTTAAAATCTAGAGAACCACTTTTAGCAATTGTTCCTAAGTTAGTTTCTAATTCTTCTTTAGTCATACCAATACCATTATCAGATATTGTTAAAGTTCTTTTATCTTTATCTATCTTTATGGTAATGGCAAAATCATCTTTATCAATTTTAATTTTCTTATCTGTTAAGGATCTATAATGCAACTTATCAATTGCGTCCGATGCATTAGAAATTATTTCTCGCAAGAAAATTTCCTTATTGGTATATATTGAATTAATCATTAATTCCATTAATCTTTTAGATTCTGCTTTAAATTCTTTCATATTTATCTCTCCTTTTAGCACTCTAATCAATTAACTGCTAATTTGATTATAGTATACTCTTATATAAATGTCAATAATCTTATTTTATAATAGCTAATTGTTCATAAATTAATTTTCTTTTTCATAAAAATATCTTAGCTATTTTATTTATAAAGGTGATAAAGATTTGAAAAAATACATTTCTATTGAAGAATTCTTAAAAAAGGACAGTTATCATAAAAGAAAAAATTTATCTAGATATTTATTAGAAATATTATGTTTAACTATTATTGTAATATCGGTAGGAGTTATCCTAAATTGGGCTTATGATAATTATAAAATTAAAAGAATAAATAAGAATATAGAGAAGGATATTGATAAAATTAGTAGTGTGACAGAAGGTACTTTAGTAAACCAGCCAGAAAATAAAAACAGTAATTATTACTATTATGCATCATTTCCATTTTATGAAGTTAATTTTTCTAAACTATTAAATCAAAATCAAGATACAGTGGCGTATATTCATTTGCCGGGTACTATGATAAATTATCCAGTAGTAAAAACAAATGATAATAAGTATTATTTAAAACACTCTTTTGATAAAAAAAGCAATAATGCTGGTTGGATTTTTATGGATTATCGTAATAGTATAAATGCATTAGATGATAATACAGTTATTTATGGTCATGCTAGATTAGATGAAACTCTATTTGGATCACTAAAAAATGTTTTAACAACTAAGTGGCAGAAAAATAAAGACAATTATGTTATTTTTTTATCTACATTAAAAGAAAATATGATTTTTCAAATTTTTTCGATTTATACAATTAAAGAAGAAAATTATTATATTAAGACTCAGTTTAATAATAATAATGAAAAGAAGAAATGGATTGATACAATGCAGGAGCGAAATATATCACCAACATCAGCTGAAGTTAATATTAATGATAAATTCTTAACATTATCTACTTGTCAAAATAGACAAGGTGGTAGAATTGTTATTCATGCAAAGTTAATAAAGAAACAAAGCATATAGTTAAAAAATAATACATATAGTTTAATGTGAAATTAGAAAGGAATATCATTAATTATATTTAATGATATAGAAGTGAGGAAGTTATGAAAAAATTTTTAAGTTTAAGTTTAATAGCTATTTCTTTATTTTTGGTAACGACTGTTTCTGTTAAAGCAATGACTGTATGGAAATTTGAAGATTGGCAAGATGGTACTAATTACGGATCAAAAACTAAAACAACGGATAATATCACCAACCTTAAAGGAGAAAAAGAAGAACAAGGTGGAATGAAAAGAGGGCCATTTAATAAAGCTAGTAAAGCTAAATTAAGTGATGGCATCAAGGAAGAAGTATATGTTGGACTTAAGAAAGATGATTATCAAAATGGTGAATTATTTGAATTATCTATAGCCATAAATCAACAAAATGGAGATGCTGAAGAATATTTAACTGAAGCTGTAGTTATGACCCAAAAAAGTGGAGATAATTTTATTTTAACTTCTACTTGGGCAAAAGATAAAAATCCAATTGCTACAATAGATGAAGATGGTGTATATACTTATAAGTGGGAATTTAGAAAAGGTGATAATGATAAAATTCAAGTAAAGTTTACTATTCTTAATTATGGTAATGTCGTAGGAACTACTGGCTTTGTAGATTTAGATGTTGCTAATGCTTCTAAAGCTACAACAGTAAGATATCTATGGGCATGTAATATTAAAGCTAGTTATGGTGTTGATATATATACTAAATTACCACCTAAACCAGATAGTACAATAGAAAATCCGGAGACTGCTGATATTAATGTATTTTTCTTTTTAGGAATGATAGGTATTAGTAGTTTAGGACTATTTATATTAAGAAAAGATTTTATTTAAATTAGAAACATTTTAAAGGCTTAAATGCCTTTTTTGTTTTATTTATAAACTATTTTTAAAATTAATCATACCTTATAATAGGTGATTCATAATGGATGAAAGAGCTACAAAAAAAGTGGTTATAGATCCCGGACATGGAGGTATCGGTTAAATCCAAAAATAGAAGAAATGACTATTTTGGTAAGTAAATACAAGAGTTTA
>CANQZN010000063.1 GCA_947628365.1 uncultured Bacilli bacterium
GGGGTAATATATAATTATCTTATAAAATAGAAAGAAGATATTTTATGAGAATAATTAACAAGAAATTTTTAGTAATAATAATTTTGGTAGGAGTAGTCATAACTGGTGCCGTAATATTCAAACCAAATGAAGAATCAGAATTGTACGAAGTAAAATTACAAGATGATAATAAAAAAGATTTAGCTATTATGGTAGAACAATTAGATAAGAGTTATAAAGAAAATAATAAAATCCCATATAAAGGATATACATTAAATAAAGAAAAGACAAAATGTATAGATAATAATGGTAATGAAGTAGAAGAAGATATTACTTATGAAAATGGAACAATAACAATAAGTACAGATAGAACAATATATTGTTATTTATATTTTGATAGAAAAGAAGAGATAGAAGATTTAAGTGGGCAAAATCATAATGGCAAAAATTATGCGGTAGAGTGGACAGAAAAAGGAATAACAACAAGTACAAAAGATGCAAATGGTTATGTCGATTGTGGACTTGAGAATTATGATTTTAAAGATTCAATAACAAAGATAACAAGAGTAAAATTCAGTGATTTAACTGGTGTACAAAATTTTTTTGGTAATTGGGAAGCTGCTGGTGGCGGATTATATATTGTAAATGGTTTAGTTTATTTTAATCTATGTATTGAAGAAATTGACAACTACATAGTATTAGAAACAACATATAAAATAGATGCTGATAAATATTATACTATAGCTGGTGTTTACGATGGTAATGAAATTACTATATATATTGATGGTCAAAAAATAATTAGTAAAGAAATGAGAGGAAATATAAGATCTAGTAATATGCCAATATTTTTAGGAGCAAATCCAAATAGGTATTATATTTATGAAGACGTCTCTTATACCACTTTTACAGATGCCTTGGTATTTGATACAGCACTAAGTGATGAAGAAATAAAAGAAAATTTTAGTAAGGAAATAGATAAAGAAAACGTACTTAATAATTATGTTAATAATGGGTCTGATAAAAAATTATTATTGTATTATAAATTTAACTAAAATAAAATTAAGCCTTAATTGGCTTTTTTCATTGGAAAAAAAGGAAAATAATAAATAAAATATAATATATATTAATGAAGAAAGAAATTTATTATTTTAGTCAGATGTTATTTAAATGTTGAGAAAGACAATTGACATTAATTTAAATTCATTGTATAAAATATAAATGAACGGAGAGAATATGAAAAATATCGTAATAGTAGAATCACCTGCTAAAAGTAAAACAATTGAAAAGTATTTAGCGGGCGATTATAAAGTAGTATCATCTAAAGGTCATATAAGAGATTTAGCCACAACTGGTAAATATGGTTTAGGTGTAGATTTGGATAATGACTTTAAACCAAATTATGTAATTATTAAAGGGAAAAATAAGGATGTTAAAGAATTAAAAAAATTAGTAGATAGTGCAGATCATGTATATCTAGCAACCGACCCAGACCGTGAAGGAGAAATCATTTCTTGGCATTTAAAAGAAGAATTAGGTATACCAGAAGAAAAATATGATCGCGTAACATTTAGAGAAATTACTAAAGATGTAGTTTTAGAGTCCATAAAAGAACATAATAAAATTGATATGAACCTTGTTAAAGGTGCAGAAACTAGAAGAATATTAGATAGAATTATTGGCTTTCGCTTAAGTAAATTAATGCAATATAAAACTGGTGGAAAAAGTGCTGGTAGAGTTCAATCAGTAGCGTTAAAATTAATTGTTGATAGAGAAAGAGAAATTTTAGCTTTTGTACCTAAAGAATATTGGACTATTGAAGCAGACTTTAAAGATTTTACTGCTGAATTATTTAAATATAAAGATAAAGATATTGAAATAAATAATGAACAAGAAGCCGATGAAATATTAAGTAAGTTATCAAATTCATTTAATATTGATAGTATTGAAGAAAAAGAAAAGAAAAAAGCAGCAAGAGAAGTATTTAAAACTTCTACTTTACAACAAATGGCCTCAACTAAACTTAATTTTGCTGCCTCTAAAACAATGAAAATCGCTCAAAAATTATATGAAGGTGTCGATTTGGTTAAAGAAACTGTCGGTTTAATTACTTATATGCGTACTGATAGTGTTCGTTTATCTGATGAATTTATTGGTGCTACTAAAGGATATATCAAAAATACTTATGGTGAAGAATATGTTGGTTATGCCAAAACTGGTAAGAAAAATGCTAATATTCAAGATGCTCATGAAGGTATAAGACCAACAAGTATCTATAGAACACCAGAAAGTGTTAAAAATTATTTAAGTAATGATGAATATAAATTATATAAATTAATTTATACAAGAGCCTTAGCGTCAATTATGGCTGATGCCAAAACTTTAGCAACTACTGTAATTTTTGAAAATAATGATTATTATTTCAAGACAACTGGAAGTGTTCTTACTTTTGATGGTTATTTAAAGGTATATTCAGAATACGAAGATAGTGAAGATAAGATACTCCCTAATTTTAAAGAATATCAAAGTAAGGTTATTCCAGCAAATGCGATTAATAAATATCAACATTTTACTAAACCAGCTAGTCGTTATACTGAATCAAGTTTAATTAAAGAGTTAGAAAGTTTAGGTATAGGTAGACCTTCTACTTATGCCACAATCATTAGTACAATAAAAGATCATGATTATGTTAAGATAGAAGATAAAAAGTTTGTACCAACAGAAATGGGTATAGAAACAACAGATAAACTACAAGAATATTTTAGTGATATCATTAATGTCAAATATACAGCTTCAATGGAAAGTGATTTAGATGATATTGCAGAAGCTAAAAAAGATAATATTAAAGTATTGCATGAATTTTATGATAAATTTGCTCCTATAATGGATGATGCCCTTAAGAATATGACTAAGAAAGCTCCAACTCAAACTGGTGAAGTTTGTCCTGAGTGTGGCGGAGATTTAGTTATTAGAAAAGGTAAATTTGGTGAGTTTGTAGCGTGCTCTAATTATCCAAAGTGTAAATATATTAAAAAGGAAACTAAAGAAAAAGTAGAAAGTGAAAAAATTGCTGAATGTCCAAAATGTCATAAAGATATTATTGCAAGAAAAACTAAAAGAGGAAAAATATTCTATGGTTGTTCTGGTTATCCTAAATGTGATTATGCAACTTGGTATAAACCGACGGGAGATGTTTGTCCTAAATGTGGTAATTTAATGGTTAATAAAAATAATAATGTCGTATGTGAGAACTGTGAAAAAGAATAAAGACTTAAGTTTTAAGTCTTTTTCTATACAAAAATTGACAAAATAGATACTGGAACTCTTAAAATGTTACAAGATATTTGTTATAATTTTAATAGGTGGATTATGAAAAATACGCGTAAAAAATTATTTAAAAATAAAATTCAAATGGTTGTCTATACAATTATTTTCATTGTTTGTATCGCTTTGTTTATTTTGATTGGGAAAATGGACTTTAAGACCGATTCAGAAAGTGAAGCCAAAAAATTTAGCAATATTTATCCAATGGTATCAGATAACAATGTTTATGTTTTTGCAACTGCAACTGATGTTCTAAATATTTTAAATGGTCGAAGTGGCGTAGTATTACTTGGTTTTCCTTCTAATAAATGGACGAGTTACTATGCTAAAATTTTAAATGATGTTGCCATGGAACTCGGAATAGAGAAAATTAGTTATTATGATTTTTTGAGTGATCGTGATGAGTCAAATGGCACTTATGAAACAGTAGTTAAAACATTAAATGTTTATGCTCCAGTGGATGATGAGGGTAATCAAAATTTACAAGCCCCAACAGTTATAGTTGTTAAAGATGGTAATGTTTTAGGTTATTTTGATGAAACTTCAATAATTAAAGGTTTAGCATCACCAGAGGTATATTATAATGATTATCAAATATCTACAACCCATGATAATTTTAAAAGAGTTTTAGAGGAATATTTAAATAATAAAGGAGAATAGATTAAATGGAAGAAAATTTGAAAAGTAAGTTAGGCTTTTTAGTATTTACATTAATTGTTTTATTTATTGGTATTGGTGGTTTCTTTTTTACAAGATATGAATTAAATAATCAAGAAGATAAAAAAAATGAAACTAAAAATATTGATTATCACATAGATAAAAATCAAAAATATATCTATTATAAAAATCTATCTGTAATAAGTGAAGATGCCGAAATAGAATATCAAGATGTAGTTATTAATATAAAAGGACAAGAAGCATTAACTAAATCTTTGCAAGATGAAAATGAAATATACAAAACAAATATAAAATATATTAGTAAAGAAAATGTAACAGAAGAGGTAATTAAATATAATAATGATGATTTATATTCTTTAAATTTCCGTGTTTATAGTGATTATGAATATGGTGATTATGTTAGCTTAGTAGTTAAAGATTATGATTATTCTTGTTTTGATTTTATTACTTTTAATAAAACTAAGAGTTATATATTTAATACTAATACTGGGGAAGTTTTAAAAGAAGCAGATATTTTAGATAAATATAATTTAAATATGGATACATTAAAAGAAAAAATTAGAACATTCTTAATGGGTGAACAAAGAAAAGAAAATGAAGTAGATGTAATTCAAATAGATGCAACAATAAATGATTTAAAAAATTATTCTTTATATATTAATAACTATGGTAGTTTATATATAAGTTTTCTTGTCAAAACTATTGATGGCAGTTATAATGTAGATATGGAGGTTAAAGATTAATGAATTTAAATACGGAAGAAAAAATGTTAAAGGCTCTAGAGTCTTTAGATTTAAAATTAACAAATATAAGAGCAGGAAGAGCTAACCCAGCTATGTTAAGTGGCATAAATGTTGATTATTATGGTTCACCAACACCACTTAATAGTATTGCTAATGTAACTGTTCCAGAGGCTCGTCAATTATTTATTAAACCATTTGATCGTAGTGCATTAAAAAATATTGAAAAAGCTATTAATGAATCAAATTTAGGTTTAACTCCTAATAATAATGGAGAAATGGTTATTTTAACTATCCCAGAACTTACAGAAGATAGAAGAAAAGAATATGTTAAACAAGCTAAATCTTTAGGAGAAGAAGCTAAAATTGCTTTAAGGAATATTCGCCAAGAAGATAACGATAAAATTAAAAAAGAAGAATTACCTGAAGATGAAGAGAAATTATATTTAGATGATATTCAAGAACTTATTACTAAATATAATAAATTAGTAGATGATAAAGTTAAAGAAAAAGAACAAGAATTAATGAGTTTTTAATTTAATATCTTTTTGCCTTTAGAAGATGATGTAGAAGTGGATAAAAGAAAATTAAATAAGATATTAGAAATATTATTAAGAATAATATTATGTATAATTGTCGTAATTAAAATAATAAATAAAGATAGTAGTAATATAGAGAATGTAGTTGCGTGTTTCTTTCTATCATTTTATGATTATTTTTTAAATAAAATATTTAAAATTAATTTATCAGATAATGCTAAAATAAGCATAATTATATTCATATATATGGCTTTATTTTTAGGAACATTATGTGATTTTTATGATAAATTTTATTGGTGGGATATCGTTTTACATTTTACATCTGGTATCATTGCGTATAACATTGGTAAAGAAATTATCTTAATAATATTAAAAGATAAAAAGAGTTTGAAAAATAATCATACTTTAATATGTTTATTTGCCTTTCTTTTTGCAATGACTGTTGGAAGTGTCTGGGAAATATTAGAATATTTAATGGACTCAATAATGAATTTAGATACACAAGTAGCAAGAGAATTTATGGGAAGAGATGCAATAAAAGATACTATGACTGATTTAATATCTTCAACAATATCAATAACCATTTTATTGGTATATGATTTTATTAAAAATAAATTTAGGGAAAGCAAAGAAATTTAGCTTTCTTTTTTTGAAATTTTATTGAACATATTTTAAAGATATGGTATATTTTTTATATGAAAAATGGCAGTGAGGATGTGTAGTAAATTATGAAAATATTAAAAGGTATTGGTAAATTTTTTAGCTTTATAGGAGTTATTTTGTTAGGACTTTTAGTCACTGTTTATGGTATGGGGTTGATATTTTGTTATGGGCCTAGCATTCATGCTAGAAATCTTTTTGTTACAACTCTTTTGGAAACTGGCCAAATGAAATTTGTTGTTAATCTTTTTATGGGTAAAAAGCAAATACAAGAAATAGTTAATAGTAATAGTATGGCTTCATTTAATATGGAAATGGATAATAGTTTAATTGATACCAATTCTTCTTTAGATAAAAATGGTATTGAACTAGTAGAAATTGCTGGTAGTACATATACTGCTAAAATGATTATCGTAAATGATCCAGCTAGAGTGAAACTTGCAACAATTTATGATGGTAGTTGGAAAGAATATGGGGTTACCCTAGATAAATTAGTTAATGATAATGATGCTTTTGCGGG
>CANQZN010000064.1 GCA_947628365.1 uncultured Bacilli bacterium
TCGTGCCCTTAGTTATCTATTAAATTACAAAACATACCTCTTGTAAAGGGGTATGTTTTGTCTTATTTTGTCGAATAAATTCTTTAAATCAATTTGTATTACTTAATAATAGATTCTAAAGCTAAAGTAATCATTTCATTAAGAGATTTTTCTCTTTCTTCACTACTCATAACATCTTTACTATATTTTGAATCAACAACAGTCAAAATACAAGAAGCTTCTTTATTAAAATAATTAGCAAGATGGAATAAACCAAACGCTTCCATTTCTTCACCAATAACATTTAAGTCTTTTGGTATTCTATTTAAGACTCTTTCAAAATCTATGTATGGTCCAAAAACATCCATTGTTGTTATATCACCAACGTGTAATTTATAACCAAGTTCATCTGCAGTATCTTTAATTGTTTCATTTAAAGCATTTGATGGATAAGTAATATGTTCCTTATAATCATTAAAAGTATAAGCAAAATTAGATTCAGAATAAGACTTACTTGCAAGTATTAATTCAGAAATTTTTACATCAGGTGTAAGTCCTCCACAAGTACCAATTCTAATTATTTTTTCTACATCAAAATAATGAAATAATTCAAAAGCATAAATACCCATACTAGGCATTCCCATACCAGAAGCCATAACTGTTACTCTAGTACCTTTATAAAACCCAGTATAACCAAGCATATTTCTTAAATTGGTAACATTTTTATTATCAACCTTAAATTCCCTATAAATAGCGTTATCTAAAAAATTTTCAGCAATATATTTAGCTCTAAGTGGATCTCCTGGCATTAAAACAAGTGGTGCTATTTCTCCTTTTTCAGCATCAATATGAATTGGATCTTCTCCTAAAAACACGAATATCATCTCCTAAATTAATTTTAGCAAAAAATGATATTTAACTACTATATTTTTCAATAAATGTAGACATGATTAGACAATTATTTGATTAGCAGAGGAAAAATCTTCTTTTGCACTAGTAACAAAATTTTTACTACCTACTAAATTAACTAAAGCTCCTAAATAACTATTATAGTTTTTACTGTAATCAAGTTTTATTTTTACATTTATACCTAATTTCATATACAACATATTAGCCATTCTAACAAAAAAAGTATTTAAATTAACATTATCACCATTAATATATAAAAGATAACTACCTTCATATTTAGTTAGTGTTTTAATTAGCTTTAAAGTACTTAAAATATCACCTTCCGTAATTATAATATTACCTACAATTGGACTAGATAGAAAGCTTTCATCACTAGAAAACTCTAAATAACTTATTACTTCTTCTGGTGAAACATTTAACCCTAAAGTATTATCTTTATTTACTAATCTAACAAAATCTTTATAATATTTATCTATTATTTGTCTTAACTCATTGTATATTTGCATCAGTTAAAACACCTCTTTTAATCCTTTCTACTTCACTAATTATTTTATCTATATTATCTTCTTTATCGGTGATTTCTGAGTATAAAACTCTTTGCCAATTATTAAGGGAAGTATGAAATATTCTTCGCATGTTATCTTCAGGGATATCCTTTACATATTCTCTAACCGGTTTATTCCCGTTGCTACTCATTTTAATAAAATCATCTATTTTAATAACATAAGTTGGAGGTAATAAATCATTATCACCAATATACTCTAAAATAACTTCACCATTTGCGTAAACGAAAGCATAATAATCTTTATACATATTAATTCCCCGCATTGGATTACCCATATAACCTGAATTTTCTAAAATATTTATTCTTAAATTTATATTACGATTTTTACTTGTTTTAGGAATTTTTTCACCCTTATATATAAACTCCCAATTTTTTAAAATATCATCATCAAATAAACGTTCCCATTTTTGCATTAACTTAATATTAGCATATTTAATTCTTTCTCTTTCAGTTAAATTAGGTAAAATAATAATCTTCTTTAAAGGTATTTTAGTAACAATTTTTTGATAATCACTAATAAAACCTCTTATATCATAAGGAAGATGATTATAAGTTATAGAAACATTATAATTATTATCCTCTTTAAGCATTAATTCTAACATAGACATATAAAAATAAAGATATTTACAAGAATTATTTATACTATTATTATTTCTTAAATACTCAATATTATAATCATAAATAATTTTAGCAAATAAAAGATAGAAAACATCGGCAGAAAAACAATTATATAATTTATTAAAATCTATTGGTTCATCGAAAAAATCACCTAAAGCTAACACACCTTCATATAAATTTTTTGAAAATTCATAATTCTCTTTAACATATTCATGAAATTCATATTGATTTTTATATTTATCATAGTCAGCATCGGCAAAATCAAAATATGGAGAATTAATTTCTCTATTTAAAACATCCTGTAAATGATTTACTCTTTCCCTAAAAATATTAGCAATTGTTAAATTTAAAACAGCATTTTCTTTTTTAATATTTTCTTCATATATTTTATTTAAAGATAATTCATAATCTTCCTTACTTACTCCTAGATAATCTATTTTTTGATTTAATATACCGAGTAAACTTTTGAAAAAATGTTCTTTGGAATATTTTAATACTCTCCCATAATTATCACTACTTGGAGTTGATTTTAATATAGGTTCTATATCTAAAATTTTAGTATTTTTAAATATTCTAAGCATATTATTTTTATACGTTTCATCATAAAAATTATTAAATAAATCATCTTTAGCGTTAACCTTTAAATTAACAATAGAAAAAAACCATTCCCCATCATAAGCAGGAACAGGATCGAATATAGCATTAGCTTTTTCATTAACAAAAAATTTTTCTATACTCATACAATCACTTCTTATTTTAAATTATAACACGAATACTAAATTTATAAACTTTTTATTTAATGATTTTTAGTTCATTTTGATAAGTTTGTGTTATAATAATTAGACATGGAGGAAATATGGAGTATTTTAGATTAGAAAATGGACAAATAAATAAATATAATGTAACTATAGATAATGAAAATTTATTATTATTATTAAGAAAAGAAATTATCGAACGTTGTAGTCGCATTAATCACGTTGAGGCCATTATGAAAGATGATGATGTAGATAGTTTAATAAATAATGAAAAATATCATATTACAAAAAAAGCACTAGTTAATTATCAAGCAGAAATTGGCCTATATCCTGAACATATTTGGCGTGTTAGTTATGATTTTTATGATTTTCCTTGGTTAATTACCGCAATTGACTCTATCTTAGCTGGCCATTTAGAATACATTGAATTAATTCAAGATAGATTTGTAAGTAGTAATGATTTAACTAAAAAAGAAGCATTACAACAAGAAAGAAATTCTTTAAGAAGTAAATTTTTGCAAAAAAATAAAATGAATGCAAATGAAATTGCTTTAACAAAATATAGACTAAGCCAAGTTAGAGAAAATCTTCGTTATGGTACTATTCTTTTAGAAGAATCAGCATCTTTAATATATTATGAGAATGTTTTACAATGTATAAAGATGGATTTAATTAGCTCTATGCAATTAGATCAATACATTGAATTTATGAACATGGGTAATAGTATACAAAGTATTTATTTAAAAGATACACTAGAACTTGTTAGAACTAAAAAGACTACACAAAATAAATAATGTGTAGTTTTTTAGTGCAATTTTAGTATACATAAACTTTCAACATGATAAGTATTTGGAAACATATCAAATAAAATAAATTCTTCAATCTCATATTTATTTTCAAATAATTTTAAATCTCTTACTAAAGTATTAGCATCACAAGAAATATAAATAATTTTATTAATATTTTCATTAATTATTTTATTAATAACTTTTGGGTGTACTCCACTTCTTGGAGGATCTAGAATAATAGTATCATAATCACTTGTTATTTTATTAGTAACATCTTTAGTATCAGCACATATAAACTGAGCATTAGTTACATGATTAAAGTTTTGATTTAGCTTGGCATCTTTAATTGCATTTTCAACTATCTCTACTCCGAAACCTTTATTATCTTGATTGGCACTTGCAATAGTAAGAGAACCTACACCACAATATAAATCAATTATATTTTTAGAATCTTTTGTATATTCATGAACATAATTTAACAATTTTTCACAGATATAAGGATTAATTTGAAAGAATGAATTATAACTAACTTTAAATAAATAGTTACTAATATTCATAATGAAATAATCATCACCATAAATACATTTATCGTTTTGAATAATTCCCACTACTCTATAATTATTAATAAACCAATCTATATTTTCTAGTGTATCATCACTATTAATTATAAAAAGTAATTCTTCTTTACTATTACATCTAATAGTAATGCTACCATTTTTTATTTGTAAATTATCTAAATTTTTAATTATTTCATTAATAACTTTACTTCCTAAATAACAATAATCTATTTGAATTATTTTATGAGTATTATTTTCATAATAACCAATAATACCATTCTCTATTTTTAAAGATACTTTATTTCTATAATTATATTGTTCATCACTTTTAATAATTTTATTAACTTTATAATCTATTTTATTTTTCTTAAGTAACTCATTTACTTTATTTAATTTGTATTCTAGGGCATCACTTAAAGAAATATGCAGTAAATCACAACCACCACATAAAGAAAAATAAGGACAAATTGCTTCTTTTCGTTGTTTTGATGGTGTAATTATTTTTATTATTTTTCCTTCATAAAATTTATTACTTTCTTTAGTAATTTCAGCTTCTACTATATCACCGGGTACAGATTTTGGAATAAATATAATCTTATCATTTATATATCCAATACCTCTACCTAAATTGTCAAATTTTACTATTTCAACTTTCATAGTAATAAATATATCATAAAATTATATTTTATTAAATATATGATTATGATTTTATTATAAAAGGCTCTGATATAGTGCCAATTCCATTTTTTAAAGTTTGAGATGCATCTATATAGAAGACCGGTCTAACAAAATGAGAACCATTAATACCCCAGTTATATACACTTCCTGAATTATTTATATATAGTCCCAGAAAAAAGCCATTGCTAGGTAACCAGCCAAGACGTGTCATTGTCCATTCATGAATACTATCACCATTAACATCCGGATCATTTTGACTTATATGTATCCAACTTGTTTGACATATTTGATGAGTTCCTTGCGCAACATGACAATTAGCTGTATCACCTACTGCATAAACGTAATCATGTAGATACATTAAACTCACTTTTGAATCAAAAGTATTAATCCATTTCTCATTAGTATGATTTAGAAAATAAAATGTTTCCCCCACATGCGTATAAGAAGAATCGGATGTTACAGTGAATTCTTCTGCTCCTATAGTTCCCTCTTCAACTTTTTCTGACCAATTTGTTCCGCTTTGACCAGATTCAATTTGATATAATTCTTCAGCTTTCTGATTTGCACCAAAAGAACTATTATCCATATCTCCATAAGTCCATGTATTATCTGATATCTTATTTTCCCAACCTTCTGGTACATATTCTTTATCGTTTAAAAATTTAGTTAGTGCTTCATATATTCTACTTTCCGGGAATGTTTTATCTTCATCATAATTATCCCACCATTGTACTGTTTCATTTAAAGCTTCTTTCTTGATTACTTTGACTCTCCCAGTTTTTGCTTCTATTCCTATTATTCTGTACATATATTTATCTAGATTAGCTGTACATTCTTTCAAATCGCTTGTTCCAAAGCATATATAATTATTTACTAATTCATTATTGTTTTCATCTTTTGCTTGACCTTGATATCTATACATTGCTCCTCTTATTTTATCTGTCTGTAAACCTTTGGGCTCTTTTTCTTTTATCTCAACTCCAAGAGTTTTATCAAAATATAAATAACAATAAATTGTTTTTCCACTGGTTATTGTAACTTCTCCATTTTCATAACTTAACGCATTTTTTATTTCATTACCATTATTATCTATACAATTTGACTCCGTTACATTTAAAGCATAACCTTCTGGGAATTTAGTATCTGTTACCGGTACATATTTATTTTCATTATCTTCTTTATACATAGCAAAAGTTTTATTATTTACTTCTTGTTTTAAGATAACATTATCTAATATCTCTTCTTTACTTGGTTTCAAAAATATGACACCGGTTAGTGTTATTCCTACCAACATTATTATTAATAAATATTTTTTGTTAATTATTCTCATAAAATATCTTCTTTCTATTTTATAAGATAATTATATATTACCCCCCC
>CANQZN010000065.1 GCA_947628365.1 uncultured Bacilli bacterium
CCGGGGGGGGTAATATATAATTATCTTATAAAATAGAAAGAAGATATTTTATGAGAATAATTAACAAAAAATATTTAGTAATAATAATTTTGGTTGGAGTAATCCTAACTGGTGTCATAGTTTTGAAACCAAAAGAAGAGGTAAAGTTGGATAATGTTATACTAAAACAAGAGGTAAATAATAAAACCTTTGCAATGTACAAAGAGGAAGATGACAATAATTATGTTCCAGTTAACGATACAAAATTTCCAGATATGTATGTATTAAATTTACAGATGAGTAAATGTATAGATAATAATGGTAACGAATTAAATGGAGTACTCAGTTATAAAAATGATAAAGTAACAATAACAAGTGGAAATACAACATATTGTTATTTATACTTTGATAAAAGTTTAGGACTTGAAATAAAAGAAAAGGAGCCAAAAGGTTTAAAAACAGATGCTATAAGAGGAGCAATGTATCGTTTTCAGGGACAAGCCAAAGACGATGATGGCAATGAATTAGTAAATAATTATATTTGTTTTGGAACAAGTGATTCAGAAATTTGTACGAAAAATCCAGATAAATATATGTATCGAATAATAGGAATAGAAGCAGAAACCGGAAGAGTAAAAGTAATTAAAAAAGAAGCATTAGATGAATCAATGGCTTGGGCTGATAATGATCAAGAAAATATAGAATTTCCAGATAGTAAAATATATAAAGCAATAAGTGGAAATAATTTCTTAGAAAATTCTGAATATGTTCCGGATGGTTGGATAGATAAAATATCACATAATACATGGACATATGGAAAGATGATGAACGCTACAGAATCTGGAGCACTACAATTAGGTGTAGGACTATTTGAAATAGAATCTGGGCATAAATCAACTATCTGGTATGTAAAATTAACTTTAGAAGATGGAAAAGTATCTTATAAAGAAGAATCTGGAAATTGGAGTAATAAAGTAAAATCAAAAGTAAGTTTGATGTATTTACATGATTATTCATATTCAGTAGGAGATGATGCAAAATGTAATTTTTATTACGGAGAAACAGAATATGCAAAATGTAAGTTAGGATGGATGCATTTAAGTAATAATGATTCTGATGCACCAAGTTCTAGCGAGTGGACAATGTCGCAACAAGGTTGGAGTACATCGGACATTGCTTACACTGTTTTCTATGTGAACGACATAAGTTATATTCGCAGTACTATCTTAACTAGCAAACTTTCTGTGCGTCCAGTCTTCTACATAAACGCATCCGAAGAATTATTAAGTGGAATTGGGACATTAGAAGATCCTTTCTTAATAGCAAATAATTAATTTTTTTGAAAATTTCCGAATATTCCTTGATTTATCTTAGCATGTGTAGTATTATTTATTTAAATAGAGAGAGTAGAGATATGAACGATAATAAAGAAGTTTTAAAATATTGTCCAAATTATTATAATATAGTCAATTTTGATTTTAGTGATAATGATGTTATTAGTGAAAAATTAATAACAATATATCGTAATTATATTTTTACTGTTGATTTATCTAATGTTGAAGATGTTAATAGAATTACTGAGTTAGATAGAGTATTATATAATTATATTCAAGACTTTCTATTTAGAAGTACATTACAAAAAGAAATAATAACTGTTAAAGTTAAGAAAGATAATAATATTATTAAAAGTTTAGTTGATAGTATTATTCATATATTTACAAATTATGAAGAATATACAACTAGAAAAATATATATTAGTAAATGGATTTAAAAAAATACACTAGTTATTTTCTACTAATGTATTTTTTATTTGTTTTAACTTTTTAGAATATTTCATATAGATAGCAAAAGATATAAAGATAAAGAGAAATATACATAGAACATATGGATAAGTATAAAATACAGTAATAATTATACGATAATTTTGACCAATTATTTTTGTAGCAATTAATAAGATAATTAAACTAATTATAAATAAAGATACTTTATTATATTCTTTTGGTAAAGTTTCTTTAATATTAGTTACTAAAGAAGATAGTGCAATAAATAAATCAAAATACCAGATAAATGTTGATAGATTTTCAATATTTTCAATAAAGTCTAATATTTTTATTTGTTTAAGAAGAGCATATTCTGGGAAACTATAAATATGAATAAGGGGTTCACCAAGAGTTAAAATAATACAACTAATTATTATAAAAGTAGTTAAAGACGCTAATAAATAATTTTTTAAATCATCTTTAAAACTAGTATAAGTATAATTTATAGTAACTAATTGAGGAATACTAGAGATTGATGCATATATTAAAGAGGCTTTTATTATACTAGTACTTTTAACTGTATAAACTGGAACTAAATTACTAAAATCAATATATTTTATTAAAAATAGAACATAAGTAAGTATTATTATGACACTAAATACACAAAGAAGATTACTTAAAGTTTCTATGACTCTTTTTTCTTTATGAGTTATATATAATGCCAGTAAAAGAAAAGGGATAACCACAATTAATTTAGGAGTATATAAAAGATAAAATGAATTAACAAACATTGGTAAAATAATCAAAATAACACAGATTAAATATAAATAAAATAATAAGAACAGTAGTAAATAAATTTTACCAAAAGTTGTCTTACTAAGAACTTCTCGAATATTTATTTGTCTAAAAAACTCTTTAATATATTTATAAATAAATAAAATCATAATGCCTATTAGAGTTCCTAAAATAATTGCAATCCAAGCATCTTTACCAGCATTTTTAAACATTAAGAAGTAACCAATGCCAAACATAGAAGCACGAGTTAAAAAGTAGGTTAGTCGGTTTTTCATACTTAATTATCCTTTCTATTTATGCTTTATACTTCAAAAATAAAGCCTTTGGTATTTATTTTTAAGTCTACATTAACTTTAATTTTAGCATTTTGCCATAAATTTTTATTTTGTTTTCTTGTCTTTTTGTAATAAATTTCTTGAAAACCTATAATATCACTTTTATTATTTTGAAGAGTTTTTATAAAATTAGTAATATCTTCTTTTATGAGCAAGCCAAAATCTTCATTAAGCTTTTTATAACTCTTTTGATCAGCTAAATTAATATTAGCTACATTTTCAACAATTTTTCCCTCTAAATTTGTATTAATAATTATTTCATCTTTAGTGACATTGATATCGGTTCCTGAATAATTAAGACTAATAGTAACATTACCTTTATCATAATCTTTAGAAAATTCTAAAGCAAATATACTAGTGGTTAAAAGATTATATAAAGAAGATTCTTCTTTGGTTAAAGTAGCTTTATAGTTATAACCATTAAAAATAATAAAATTATCAAGTGATATTTCATTATCTGGATTAATTGTAATAGTGCTTAAAACAATATCATAATTTTTACTTACTAATTTAGCGAGTACCTTTTGATAGTTTTCAGTCATTGCTAAATTATTATTATATTTTTCGTTATCAATTAAATTAGTAATAAAGTCGCTAATTACTGGGATATTTTTATTGTTATGTGAAAGAATTTCTTCTGGGGAAACATCCTTAGTAACAATGGCAATAAATTCATCTCTAATATCTGTATCTCTTAATAAATAGTCTGTTATTTGATCTAACTTCCCATTTACTAATGATTCACTAAATAAAGCAATTTTTAAGTGGGCAAAGTATGGCTTTTTACCTACTTTATAATTGGTATTGATAAAAGCTTCACTAATAGTTTTACCCTCACCACTAACAGTATAAGAAAGCATTGCTGTATTTTCATCTGTTTTAATATCATTTAAAATTTCATAAGTTAAATAGAAATTATCATCTTTATAATCGATACCAATACCAGTAATAATGGCTAAGTTATTTAACTCTACATTGTCATAGCACCCAGTTAAAAATAAAGAAATAAGAATTATTATAAAAAATTTTTTCATGAAAATCTTCCCCTTGTCATATTTTTATCAGTAATAAGATTACTTCTTTTTGTATGATTAATATCTTTTTTCTTTAAAAGAGTTTGCATAAAATAATTTTTATTAAATGGGGCAATTGGGGCAAAATATGGTGAGTTTAAAGATTTAATTGATATAACATTAATTAAGAATAAAATCATTCCTAAAAAGATACCATAAAGACCAAAAAAGGCTGCAAAGAATAAGAATAAGTAACGATAATATCTTAAAGCATTATTAATTTCTAGTTCGGTAAAAATTAAACTTGTAATAAAAGTAAATGAGGAAACTATAATAGCAATTGGCGAAACAAGACCAGCATTAACCGCTGCATCCCCAATAATTAATGCCCCCAAAACAGAAATGGCTGAACCAAAATTAGAGGGAAATCTTAAATCACTTTCTCTTAAAATATCACAAATAATGAGTAACATAATAAGTTCCACTATACTAGGAAAAGGAACACCTGATCTTTGCATGCTAAAGTTAATTAGTAAACTAGATGGGATTGTTTCTTGATTATAATTTATAATAGCGATAAATAAACCCGGTGTTACCATTGATAAAATAAAACTAAGTATTCTTAAAATTTTAACAAAACTAACATTAACACTTTTAACATAATTATCATTAATTGGGTTAATAAAATCAGCAAGAAAAGTTGGAAGTATTAAAGCAAAAGGAGAAGTATCAGTCATAATTACTATCTTTCCTTCTAAAAGAGCAGTCGCAGCTAAATCAGGTCTTTCTGTTCTTTTAATGGTAGGAAATACTGTTCTATTTTCACTTTCTAAATAATGAATAATTGTTCCACAGTCAAGTACCCCATCAACATCTATTTTATTAAGTTTTTCTTTAATAATTTGAACATTTTCATTCTTTGCAATATCATCTAAATAATTTATACTTATTTGAGTTTTACTTTTTCTACCCATAACTATTTCTTCTGATTTAAAGGCATTTGTTTTAATTCTTCTTTTTATAAGTCCCATATTAGTTTGGTAGTTTTCAGTGAAAGAATCTTCTGGTCCAAGTAGGGAAGGCTCACGCATAGAAGTAGAGATACTTCTTGTTAAGTCAGCTTTAACTTCAATAGCTAAAATAGTTTTATCATTAATTATAACTGCAAAACCATTAGTTAAATAAAATTCTATTTCATCAGCATTTTTAATCTCTATAGTTACTGGTCCTGGAAGATTACTATTTAAGTTGTTAGCATTATCATATTTAGTTAAATTTTTTAAAATATAGTCATTAATTTTATCGCTAGAACAAACTGTTTCAATAAAAATAACATAGACAGTTTTAAAAATGCTAACTTTTATTTCTTTAACTTTAAAATCAGGAACATTAGTAAATTCTTCTTTTAATCTAGCTACTATTTTATTCATTATAAATTCCTTTCAATTTTATTATTAGCAAATTCTACCAAAAAATACCAATAATATAATTTATTAAGGTGAATTTATGAATTATTTAATTTTAATCAATAAACAAAATGGTATCCCTAAAGATTATGTCCCTAATAATTTAGTTTTAGTAAAAATACCCACGATTAATAATCAAAAGATTTATTTAGAAAAGATGACTTATAAACAAATTAAATTATTACTAAAAGATATGAATAAAATTTTTCCAAGAAAAGCTTTAATAAATTCTGGTTATAGACCTTCTTTTTATCAAGAAAATCTTTTAAATGATTTAATTAAATTAAAAGGAGAAGAAGCATTGATGCGTTTTGCACCTCCAGGGCATTCTGAACACCAAACCGGTTTGGCAGTTGATTTGGCTTTTGTAGATAATGCTAACTCTAAAATCGATGACTATCAAAATGAATATGAGTGGATATCCGATAATGCACATAAATATGGGTTTATAATTAGGTATCCTAGAGGTAAAGAAAAAATAACTGGTTATAATTATGAACCTTGGCATCTTAGATATATTGGAGATGACGCCAAAATATTATATAAATATAATTTAACTTTAGAAGAGTATCATGAAATGTTTATTTAATAAATATTTTGAAAACTTATATTACATTTTCTAAATCTTCTTTATTAATGCTTTAAAATCTTTAAATAAAATCAGTTCGACAAAATAAGACAAAACATACCCCTTTACAAGAGGTATGTTTTAGAGTTTAATAGATAACTAAGGGCACGATGAATGCGCCGTCACTCATTTTTCTGGGGGTTTTGGTAAAATAATCGGAGGGA
>CANQZN010000066.1 GCA_947628365.1 uncultured Bacilli bacterium
TTTGCACTATAAGCCTCACGGCTTATTTTTCCTGTTTCATAGGATTTTACTCCTCCACAGGCCATATTTCCGACAGTCGCTGCCGTACTTATTTTTTTTATTATTTATTTAATTTTAATAATTTTCTTTATAGTAACTTATTATTTCTACTTGTTTTACATTTGGATACATTCTAAATTTGTATGCGTGATTAACTAACATAACCATTACCTCCCTAGACAATATAATTATACCATACGAACAAATGTATTTACAAGTGCTTTTTTACCTTTTTGAACTTTCCTATAAGATAAAAAAATGCCAATCTATTATATACAATTTAGAAACAAAAAAATACTTTATCCCTTTTTGTTAATAACTTGGTAGTTTTTAACAAATGGCATTATAATGTATTATTCTACATTAAAAAAAATTATTTTCGTTCTAAAATTAATTGTTTGGTTTTTTCAGGAGCTGGAATATCTTTTGTATTAATAAATATATAGTTAATCTTTTTCTGAAAAAAATTGGGATCATAATGCTCAGGTGTTAAATCATTAAATATTATCCATAATACACACGGACAATTATCTGGATATATGCATTCACCATCTGTAAGAATAATTTTATTATCAGCATTATTAGAAAAGCACTCCACCATTTTTACAAAATCAGTACAACCTCTACCTACAATTTGTAAATTATCAATATCTTTTTCGGTTTTTATTTCATTCCACCCATAAAATTCTATATCAAAAAATCCGACTTTCATATGACTGGCAGTCAAAATATTTTTGCACTCTCTTAAAATTGCTTTTATTTTTGGCATTTGCATAGAAAAACTACTATCAATAATTATTTCACTTTCACTGTCTGACTCAGTAGGTTTTTCTTCTTTTTTTATTATTCCATCCATTTCAACTTCATAAAATGAGGTTGTTGACTCATCTGGTGAATAAATACTCTTATTTAATAAATTTTTCCAATCAAGAATTGCCTTTGATTTGCCAACATTTACACTAGGAAATTCTATACCTAAAGAAGTTTTAATTGCATTAGCATCATATTTAAGTTGTTCTTGATAATTATCCAATATTTTACTTCTTATTTTACTATTTTCATTCATTAATTCTTCTAAATCCGTAGAATTTATTTTACTATTTTCATCCATTAGTTCTTCTAAATCTTTAGAATATATTTTATTTATCCATGTTTCTATTTCACTTATTCCCATATGATAAG
The DNA here is from genome assembly GCA_947628365.1 of uncultured Bacilli bacterium. Lineage (GTDB taxonomy): Bacteria > Bacillota_I > Bacilli_A > RF39 > UBA660 > SIG200. The sequence continues at coordinate 1,222 of CANQZN010000066.1, forward strand.
TATTGCTATTCATCCATTCTTTAATTTGTTGTAAATACGGCAAATATTTCATATATAATTCCTCTACAGAATAATCTAACGCATCTGGAATATATATTACGCCAGAAGGCATAGTTAAGCCATCTCTAACTAATAATTGATTAATAATTGCATCTTCTACAAAGTTTAATAAATCTTTATCTTTTCCAATATTTCTTGAAAGATGATTTAACACTATATGAAATATCTCATGTGCTATTATAAACTCTTGTTCTGCATCAGTAAAATAATCTATAAAATCTTGCTTATAGAAAATACATTCTCCGTTTGTATATGCGGGAGCAGGTACTAAATCACTACAAAGGCAAAATTGTAAATTAACAATTATATTACCAAATAAAGGATATCTTATCAAAAGTTTTTTTATAATATTATTTATTTCCATTTGGCACTAACCTTTTAACTAACGGACTATCATCGTTATTATATATTTTCATTATTCTTTGTTCATTACCTTTAGACCATTCATAATCAAAAACTGCCAAAAATTCTTTTCCTAATCCACTAACAAACTCTCTAACCACATCAACATTATCATCATCCACTGTACTCAAACATAAAGTCGTGTACCATCTAATAGATGGATTAAAAGGAATATTATCAGATGTACATTTACCACTTAAAACATCTTCAACAGTAACTAAATTCATTTGTGAAAATTTTATAAAGTCTTTTGTTATTTCCTCCCCAACAAAAGCACGAAGAACATTTGGATTATTGCATTGATATAATGCTCGAGAAGCTAATGCCCATTTTCTAGGATCGGCATTTGGAGTTTCACCATTATAAGGAGTTCTTAAAACTTTATCTCCATTAACTCTAATATAATCTACAATAGCTGGATAAATTGTATCCCTTTCCTCAATTTTTTTATAAGTTAAAGTTCTTCCTTCTTTTTTTCTATTTGAAGCCCATTTTATCCATTCTTCAGAGTCGGTATCAATATAAACATGAGCAAATCTTCCAAATAATGGTGCACTCATAGCATTTGCAGATCTTGACTCACTCGCTTCATTTCCTGCCGCACAAACTACAGCATTTTCAGGCAAATGTAATCTAAAACCACTATTAGTTAAAGTTTTATTAAGTGTTACTTCAAATGCTACTTTTTGAATATCATTTTTTGCATTTGTTAATTCTTCTAAAAATAGAATATGTAATAACTCTGGATGCTCTTCACATTTTTTGCACAAACTTTTATACCAATATGGCTCGTATAGGAAAAGTTCTTTAGAATTAAAATCTTTTGCAACAATACCTGTAAACCCATCTGAACTAGTACATCCAAAATCAACTAATTCTAAATTTTTATCTAATGCTATCATTCTTTCGGTTTTTCCAGCACCTGTCTTGCCATGCAGAAATACTGCTATATTACTATTAATACAAATCTCAACAATTTCTTCTTCAGTTAAATCAGAAAAATCAAATCCATATCTATTATAATTTACTATTTCTTCTTGAAACTCAACTGAAGGTACCTTATGCTCCAACTCATCATTAATACTTTTTAAAAAATTCCCATTTAAATATCTATTTAAATCACTATTTTCAAATTCTCTTCCTTGACTATCAAAGTCTGATACCATCAAAACCATAGAAGAGTAAATTAATTGAGCATCTTCATCGACTTGAAAAGGAATTTTATCAATTTTCATATAAACAATTTTATCTTTTTCAGTTAATGTACCATCTATTAAAACACATTGTGAAGTTTTTTGACTCTTTTTAATAAATCTAATACCAAACACTTCATATTCATCATATAAAGTATTATTTATATCATGAACTCTTCCTGTTTTTAAAATCAATTTACTTTTAGTTTTAAATAGTTCGTCAATTGTTTTTCCAAACATACCACCAATTGCAAATAAAGGGTATTCACATACTAAATTATCTATTTCATTTAATTTAAAATCTTCAATATCATTAAAATGTATCGCTATTCTTACGCCAACTGGGCTTTTACCAGAATATGATGAAGATAAATTACCATTTTTATCAACATACTTCATAGCATTCTTCTTTTTATCACTTGATGGTTTCCCATTGTACCAGTAAGCGCCAAAACCATTTGATGGATTATATTCAATTCCCATAACCCTAGCTAAATCAGAGCAATAGCACTCAAGTCCAATTTGTTTAAGAGTAGGAATCATATCAAGATTTTTTATATGATTTTCTTTTAATATACCGACTTTTTTTATCTTCATTATAAGTCCCCCTAACAAAATATTAATATACCATAAATAGTCTTTTTTTACAATTACAAACTATATTCTAAAAACTCTCAACTTTAGATATTTTATTTCTTTTTGTTAATAACTTGGTAGTTTTCAACAATTTTAGCAAATGGTATTGCACAATTAGCGGGTGATGGTGAGTATAAACAAGTTGCCTCTATATGTGTTTTTGGTAAAATATACTTATTATATAATTCATGAGCTTTCTTACCAGTTGTAAATATATATTTTATATTAGTTTCTTTTATTAATTTATTTATATTATTAGGTATCACTTTAGTTATAGATGAATCGCTAGATCCTTTAATATTACACGATTTAATAACATCCCATAAAGCAATATGATTATTTTTTAAAAATTCTTTTTTAGAAGAAATATCATCACCAATTGTAGTATTAAAAACACTTTCTAATATTTTCCAAAATCTATTTTGTTTATGCATATAATAGAAACCTAATTCTCGTGATTTTACCGAAGGAAAAGAACCAAGTATTAAGATTTCACTATCTTGTTCATAAAATGGTGGAAAAGAATGATTAACTCTTGCCATAACTATTTTTCTCTTTTTAATTCATAATCTTTATCTAATGTTTTATTAAATATCTGTTTAGCATGTTCATAATCAGGAATAGAAATACCTACATAATAATTAATCTTAACAAAATGATCTTGTTGATTAGGTAACATCCTTTCTTCATCATCTAATATAACATAATTTTCTACCTCAAGGTGATTATCTAAATATTCTTGAATTTCTTCTCCTCTTGTTAATCTAAAATCATCATGAGGTGTTACATCAATTACTTCAATACTTTCTAATAAACCCGAATTAACGAGTAATTCTTTTAAATATGGAATACCTAGAACTTTCCAAGTAGATGAAATAACAATTTTTGCATTGCATTCCATACATAATTTATTAAGTAACATTATTGCTTGACGATTATATAATTTTTTGTCTGTTGGAAAAGCAAGTCCATAATAAAATCCATCTTTCTTTGTTTTGCCATGAATTAAATCAAATGGCTCTGTATCTAAAAGAGGCGTATTAACAACACCATCAATATCTAAAAAAACTATATTCATATTTTCACTATCTCCTAATTAAGTTAGCCTTTATTATAACACAAATTAAAAATAAGAAATAAAAAAATTAAGCCCATAGTATATAATACTACGAGCTTAGAATAATTCAGCAGTCTCCCAGTCTCTACATGTATTCTTTCGGTATAACCTACTCTAACCTTATATAATAAGGCGTCAGTGCAAGAAGAAATATTTACACCCTTAAATTATTTCATGTAATATTCATACCATTAATTTTATAAAAAATCAATCGTTTTTTTATTTGCATCTATTTAAATTAACAAATATTTTTAACAAAAAACCTCATAAACAATATGTTTACGAGGCATAAAGAAACTTGATTTCTAACGTTTACTAAATTGTGGAGCACGACGTGCTTTCTTCAAACCATATTTCTTACGTTCTTTAACTCTTGGATCTCTTGTAATTAATCCTTCAGCTTTTAAAATATGTCTATAACTATCTTCTCTAGTTTGATCAGTATTAGCATCAAATTTTAATAATGCTCTAGCAATAGCTAATCTAATAGCACCAGCTTGACCATTATATCCACCACCATTAACTTTAACTTCGATATCAAATCTATTTTCATTATCAGTAGCTACTAATGGTTGTTTTAAATCCATAACTAATGTTGCAGATGGCATATATTCATCAACATTAACACCATTAACAACGATATTGCCTGTACCACCAACAAGTTTAACTTGTGCAACTGCTTGTTTTCTTCTTCCTGTTGCAGACCAAATTTGTTTATTTGCCATATATCCTCCTAATCAATTTCTATAGCTACAGGTTTTTGAGCTTCATGTTTATGATTTTCATCTTTATAAACAAATAACTTTTTACCCATTGCTCTTCCTAAACTATTATGTGGCATCATACCTTTAACTGCTCTTTCAAGCATTTCTTCAGGATAACTTTCAATCATAACTTTAGCAGTTCTCTCTCTAAGTCCTCCTGGATAACCTGAGTGATTATAATACTTTTTATCAGTTAATTTTTTACCACTTAATGTTACTTTAGAAGCGTTAATAATAATTACATAATCGCCACAATCAACATAAGGTGTATAAGTTGGTTTATGTTTTCCTCTTAATATATTAGCGGCTTTTGTTGCAACTCTTCCTAATGGTTTACCAGCTGCATCAATAACATACCAATTTCTTTCAACTGTTTCTTTTTTTTGCATAAATGATTTCATAAATATTTCCTTCCATTATGTTATCCATTAAACTTTCCCACGGCTTAATAAACTCCATAAATAAAATGTACCATATTAAATTATATTTAAAAAGTACGATTCTGTCAATCAAAATCGTACTTTTTTATTTATTTTCTGACTTGGACAAGTAAAAGCAATTTTTATAAATGGAGTTGCATTTACTTTTCCAAAATAAGTTGCATTAAGTT
>CANQZN010000067.1 GCA_947628365.1 uncultured Bacilli bacterium
CATGCAGCTGCTTATGTTATGAGTGCATTTAGAATTGCTTACTTTAAAGTTCATTATCCCGCTGAATATTATGCTTCATATTTCTCAACTCGCTTTGATACTTTTGAACTTGAAACAATGATTAAAGGATATGACGCAATTAGAGCACGTATGACTGATATCATTGCTAAAGGCCAAGATGCTTCTAGTAAAGAGGTTGATCTTTTAGAAACTTTAAAACTTGCTCTAGAAGCTACCGCTAGAGGATTTAAATTTGGTAATATTGATATTAAGAGAAGTGAAGCTAAAAACTATATCATTGATGACGATAAAAAGACACTTATTTCTCCATTTTGTACTTTAGATGGTTTGGGAGAAGCTGTTGGTAAACAAATAGTGGAAGAAAGAAATAAAAAAGAATTTTTCTGTGTTGAAGATTTCCAAGCTAGGGGAAAAGTAAATGCTTCAACAATGGAAAAACTAAAAGAACTTGGTGTCTTTAAAGGTATGCCAGAATCAGCTCAATTAAGTTTATTTTAATAAATAAAATGTTGTTAAAAATTCTGAAGTTAACAACATTTTTTTGATAACAACTTGACACCGGGGGGGGTAATATATAATTATCTTATAAAATAAAGGAGAGTTATTTTATGAGAGTAATTAACAAGAAAATTTTATTAATAATATTGTTGGTTGGAATAATACTTATCAGTGTTATAATTTTGAACCCAAATAAAGAAATTAAGTTAAATAATGTCATATTAAAACAAGATGTAAATAATAAAACATTTGCCATGTATAAAGAAACAATTAATGGATATGAAGAATATATGGAAAATAAATTTCCTAAAGATTATGTATTAAATATAGATAAAAGTAAATGTGTAGATAAAGATGGAGTGGAAATAGAAAATGCCTTATATACAAAAAATAATCAAGTAGGAGTAAGAAGTAACAAATCATTTTATTGTTATTTATACTTTGATAAATCTCTTGGATTAGAAATAAAAGAAAAAGAACCAAGTGGACTAAGTGTAGATAAAGAACGAGGAGCAATGTATCGTTTTCAAGGACAAGCCAAAGATGCAAAAGGAAATGAACTTGTAAATAATTTTATTTGTTTTGGAACAAGCGATAAAGATAAATGTGTAAAAGATAATGATCATTATATGTATCGAATAATAGGAATAGAGGCCGAAACAGGAAGAGTAAAAGTAATTAAAAAAGAAGCATTAAATGAAACTTATCCATGGTATACAGATGATGACCATAATATAGTTTTCCCTGAAAGTATAATATATGAAACCATAAGTGGAACTGGATTTTTAAAAAATTCAGATTATATACCAAAAGGCTGGGAAGAAAAAATAGCGAATAATACATGGTTATATGGTGATATGCGTAGTAACGATATATTAGGAGCAAAACAAACTGGGGAAGGATTATATGAAATCGAGACAGGCAAAAAAGAAACCAAATGGTATAATTGGGCCGATGAACATACAGAAGATGCAATTCAAACAACTGTAGAGTCTAATAAATCCAAATACTATGGAGATACGATATACTATACAAATGGAAGTGGAAAATGGACCCAATCATTTGAAGGTAAAGTAAGTTTAATGTATCTTTATGATTACTCATATTCAGTAGGTGATGAGGCAAAATGTAATGTTCATTTTGGAGAAGAAGAATATTCAAAATGTAAATTAGGTTGGATGCATTTATCCCAAAATGATGTTGATGCACCAAGTGAACATGAATGGACCATGTCGCGAGTTGGATGGGATGATTGGAGCGGTTATTTCTTAGGACATTATGTAAATTCTCAAGGTTTCACTAAAGATTATCCTATGCCTGCCTACATATCTGTTAGACCTGTTTTCTATATTAATGCATCCGAAAAATTATTAGATGGTTTAGGTACAATAGATAATCCTTTTATAATTTCATAAAAAAACTTGGGTTTACCAAGTCTTTTTTACTTCAATTTATTTGCAGCTTCTATAAAACTTAAGAATAATGGATGTGGTTTAGTTGGTCTACTTTTAAATTCAGGATGGAATTGACTAGCTATGAAGTGAGGATGACTAGGTAGTTCAATTATTTCCACTAAATTAGCTTTAGTATTAATACCAGAAAATACTAAACCATTTGCTTCTAATATATCTCTATATTTATTATTAAATTCATATCTATGACGATGTCTTTCTAAAATAATATCAGTTTTATAATCTTTATAAGCTAGAGTATCTTTTTTAATTGTACACTCATAATTTCCTAAACGAAGAGTACCACCCATGTTGATAATGGCTTTTTGATCTGCCATTAAATCAATAATGGGATTTTCACATAAAGCATTAAATTCTGTTGAATTTGCATCCTTTATTCCACAAACATTACGAGCAAATTCAATAACTGCAAGTTGCATTCCAAGACAAATACCTAAGAAAGGAATTTTATTAACTCTGGCATAATTAATTGCTTTAATTTTTCCTTCAATTCCTCTTGAACCAAAGCCACCAGGTACTAAAATACCTTTAGAATTTTTAAATATTTCTTTTAAGTTAGCTGATTCTTTTTCAAGTTCTTCTGAGTCAACCCAATTTATAATAATTTTTTTATTAATTTTATAACCAGCATGTTTTAAACTTTCTGCAACTGATAAATAAGCATCATGAAGTTCAATATATTTACCTACTAAAGATATTTCTAACTCATCTTTTAAATTATCAACTGTTTTAATTAAATCTTCCCAATACTTTAAGTTAGCCTTTTTAAGTGGTAGATCAAATTGTTTCAAAATAATTTCATCTATTTTTTGTTCATAATAATTCATTGGTATTTGATAGATATTATTAACATCTATAGAGTCAATAATATTAGAAATAGGAATAGAGCAGAATAAGGAAAGTTTACTTTTAATTGCTTCACTTGTTTTATAAGGTGCTCTACAAACTAAAGCATCTGGAGTTATTCCCATATTTCTTAAATCTTTAACACTATTTTGTGTTGGTTTAGTTTTAAGTTCTCCAGAACCAAATATATAAGGAATTAAAGTACAATGAACAAAGAAAGTATTTTCTCTTCCCATTTCATATTGAACTTGTCTTAATGCCTCAATAAAGGAATTAGACTCAATATCTCCAACTGTTCCACCAATTTCCGTAATAACTATATCAGCATTACTAGAAACTCCAGCTTCATATATTTTGTTTTTAATTTCATTAGTGATATGGGGAACCATTTGCACTGTTGCCCCTAAATATTCGCCTTTTCTTTCTTTTTCAATAACAGATTTATAAATCTTTCCACTAGTAATATTGGATGAATAATTTAATTCTTCATCAATAAATCTTTCATAATGTCCTAAATCTAAATCAGTTTCACAGCCATCATAGGTAACAAAAACCTCACCATGTTGGATTGGATTCATGGTACCTGGATCCACATTAAAGTAGGGATCAAACTTTTGCATAAATACTTTGTAGCCTCTTGATTTAAGTAAAAGAGCGATACTAGACGCCGTAATTCCTTTGCCTAAACCAGAAACAACTCCACCGGTCACGAATACATATTTAGTCATATTTACCTCCCAAAATTAAAAAAACTAATAATTCATGAGAACTACTAGGCTCTCTTTAATTATAAAAAAATTCTAAATTACTAGCAATAAATATACGAAAATTTGACAAATTTTAACAAATTGCAAATTTTCTTATTTCGTGTATTCTAAATATTCAAATAATATGTTAAAATTAATTATGGTAGGGTGGTTAAAAAGTGACAAGAGAAACTTTTTTACTAATTGCTATTCTTTATTATATTATTACAATGGCTATAGTTGTAATTGTTTTAGTGTTCATGAATAAAAGGTTTAAAAATACATTAACTAAAGAAATAAATAATCTAGAAAGAGATAAAAATTTAATTATATCAAGTAGTATATTATCAGAACTTAACAAAGTTGAAGCATTAGTTAATAATCAAGAATTAAAGAAAAAATATAAAGGTTGGCAAAAAAGATTTGAAAATATTCGTGATGAAGAAATACCTAAATTAACTGATGAAATTATTGAATTACAAAATGATTTTAATGAAAGAGATTATGATAAATTAAAAAAAGGTTTAATTGAAGCCGAAATCAATATAAATTATTTAAAAACTAAAGCTGATTTTTTATTAGATGAAATAAGAGAAATAACATTATCTGAAGAAAAAAACAGAGAAACAATTATTAAATTAAAAGCTGATTATCGTGATATTCGTAATTTATATCAAAGTAAAATAGAAGATTATGCGATTATTAAAAACCCAATCGAATTACAATTTGAAAACATTGATAAATTATTTGCATCATTTGAGGAAGCTATGGAAAAAAATGAATATTTAGAAGTAGGTAGAATTGTTAAAGCAATCGATGATATCATTGGTAATTTAAAAATAGTTATCAAAGAAACAAAAATAATTGTTAATATTGGTAATGTCTTAATACCAAAGAGAATTGAAGATATTAATAATATTTATCATAAAATGAAATTAGACGGATATAACTTAGATTATTTAAATATTGAATATAATATTGAAGAAGTTAATAAGAAAATTCAAGATATATTTAGTCGTTTAAATGTACTAAATGTTGTTGATTCAGTCTTTGAACTTAAGACTATGCTTGATTATTTTGACTCTCTGTATAATGACTTTGATAAAGAAAAACTTACTAGAACATTATATGAAGAATATAAGAGAAGTATTTTAATAAAGGTTAGTAAGCTTGAAAAAATTAACAATGAATTATATAGAAAAATTGATGATATAAAATATAGTTATGATTTAAAAGATGATGAAGTTTCTGTTATTGCCGAGATAAAAAATGAATTTAGCAATATAAGAGCATCTTATGATCATGTTGTAGAAATGGAAAGAAGCAAGACTTTGGCTTATTCTAGACTTGCTAAAGAAATGGAACTTTTAAATAATAAATTATCGAAAGAAGAAGATAAATTAAATAACGCTTTAAGAACTTTAGGTAGTTTAAAAGAAGATGAGTTAAGAGCTAGAGATGAACTTGATCAAATTAAAGAAATCTTATTGCAAGCTAAAGAAAAAGTTAGAAGTTATAAATTACCAGTAGTGCCTAAAAACTATTATGTTGAATTATCTGAAGCTACACTTGCAATTAATGAAATGGTTAAAGAACTTGATAAAAGACCTATATCTATTAAAACATTAAATTTAAGAGTAGATACAGCAAGAGATTTAGTCTTAAAAGTATATAACACAATTAATGAAACTATTAAGACTGCTAAAATGGCTGAAATGGCAATTGTCTATGGCAATAGGTATAGAGTAATGAATAGAGATGTTGACTTAGGAATTTCTAAAGCTGAAAGTGCTTTTTATAAAGGTAATTTTAAAAATAGTTTAGAAAACGCTATAACAGCAATTAATATAATTGAACCCGGTATTTACGAAAGATTACTAGAAGAATATAAATAAATTTGGTGCAGATAATATCTGCATTTTTAATGCTCTAAATTATAATTTTTGCCAAAAATACACATTTTTTATCAAAATAATGTGTATTTTATAATATATTTTCACATTTTTTTAATTATTTTTGTATTTTTGGAATATTAAAATATCTTTTTTATACATTACTTTGTGTTTTAAAGTGATTAAAAAAATAATGTTATATTTAAGTATGAAGAATTAAATAATAATATTCTAAATTTTTTTTGAAAATAAATTCGACAAAATAAGACAAAACATACCCCTTTACAAGAGGTATATTTTGTAATTTAATAGATAACTAAGGGCACGATGAATGCGCCGTTACTTCTAAATCTGGGGGTTTGGTTAAACAAACAGAAGTGGGGTGATAAGGTGAAGTCAAGAACTCTAATAAAGATTTTGATTATCATTATTTTTTTGTTAATGTACTTAATG
>CANQZN010000068.1 GCA_947628365.1 uncultured Bacilli bacterium
AATTATATATTACCCCCCCCCGGTGTCAAGTTATTGTGAAAAAAATGTTGTTAACTTTCCCAAAAGAAAAAATAGTCTACTCGACTATTTTGATTCAACTATTAATTTAATGGCAGTCTTTTGTTCACCATTAATTGTTATATCATTAAATGCTGGAATAACAACTAAATTATCACCAGTTGGAGCAACGAAACCTCTACAAATTGCAATAGCTTTAATGGCTTGATTAAGTGAACCAGCTCCAATAGTTTGTAATTCTACGCTTCCTTTTTCCCTATAAATATTTGCAATAGCTCCCGCTACTTTACTTGGATTAGATTTACTAGATACTTTTAAAATTTCCATATTACATTCCTTTCTTATACATTTTAAATATATGTTTAATAAAGATAAAAATACCTATGTTAATTAGCGAAAATCTTCAGGAATAACATCTTTATACATTTTTTCAATGAAATTTCTATTAAAATTATATTTGTAACGATAATGGCTTGTTTCTTTTTCTTCAGTATAGCTACTTAAAGGAATTAATTCAAAATTTCTTAAATTATTATCGTAATAATTAATTATTGGTTCAGTTTTAATATTATCAATTGTAATATTATTTTCTTCTTTAGTTACATTTAGAGTTGATAACAAACCAACTTGATAAGCATTGTCAAATTCTTCACCAGTTCTAGAAATGTCATCATCGGCAGAAACAAAATTACCCATTGAATAATAAACTAAAGTTTTATGTTCATCTCCAATCCGCTCAATTGGTTCAATTGAATGAGAATGAGACCCCATTATAATATCTACACCTAGTTCATTAAGCATTTTAGCCATATCTTTTTGTTCTTGATTTGGACTATAAGTAAATTCAATTCCCCAATGCATAATAACTATTAACACATCTACTTCACTTCTTAAGTTACTAACTTCTTTTTTGATTGTATCTTTTTCATTATCGGTAATAGTTTTACTATCAGGATTTTTAAATAAACCAACTAAATTACGATATTCTTTAGGTATAGTTATATTAGTTCCGTAAGAATACGCTAAAAAGCCAAATTTTATCCCATTAATATCTAAAATTCTATCTTTTTCTCTATCTTCAACTGACTCATAAGTTCCTACAGTCATAATATTAGTATTATTTTTAAAATAATTTAAAGTTGATTTTATACCTTCTATTCCTCTATCAAAGGTATGATTATTAGTGGTACTTAAAACTTGTAAATCTAGGGTATTAACTAAATCACCAATATAAGAAGGAGCGCAAAAATTAAAACCTGTTCCACTTACTTTTAAATCATCATTACCAATTACAACTTCCATATTACCTATTGATAAGTCATCATCTTTAAAATATTGTTTAACATTTTTAAAATAATTATTAATATCATCGCCAGCATCTTTTGCATCATAAAATGGTTGCTCAAATAAAAAGTCGCCAACTAAAGTTAATTTTGCTTTATTTTCTTTTTTATCATTATTTTCTTCTACTTTATTAAAAGGTTCATTATTTTCTTTAACTTCTTTATCATTAAAAGAGTTAAATAATAATATTAAACCTATAACAATAATTATAAAAACTAATATACTTTTTTTCTTCATATTCACCTTAACTAAAAGAAGAAGATTACTTCTTCTTCTCCATTAAAAATGCTGCGATTGGATCCATCAGTTCTAAAATACCATTGATTAGAAAGAAAAATCCTAACACCAATACTTGTATATCATTAGTATAATAAAGGTTTAACGTTGCTAAAATACCAGTTAGAATAAATAATATTAAATTAACTATATTTAATACCCATACTTTATTTTTACGATCATGATAATAATCACTTTCTTTTAATTTAGTTAAACTCATTAAGATAACCCAGATAAATAATAAAAGAGCTAAATTCCAAGGAGAATCATTGATATCAATAAATAATAAACATATTAAGATAACTAAACTAGCAATAGCGGTACTAAAACCGGAATATTCTTTATTATTTAATATTAAGAAATTCTTAACTAAATGAATTACTCCATATAATGAAATAATTACGATAAATATAATTCTAACATTGGTGATATTAAAAATTGGTAGTAAAATTACTACAGTCGCAATAAGTATTAAAAGCCACGCTGTAACAAATTCAACTAAAGTTCTTCTATTCATATTATTACATCCTCTCTTATAATTATAATTTAATTATTTTTCTTTTTCAATCTATTCGGATTATCTTCTTTGACACCACCAAATTTACGATTACAACTTGCATAATATTCAAGAGCTTTATCAAAATCTGGTTCTAAAAAGTCTGGAAAATAAGTATCAACAAAATAAAGTTCAGCATAATATGATTGATATAACATAAAGTTACTTAACCTGTGTTCTTTACCAGTTCTAATGAGTAAATCTATTGGAGGTAAATCTTGGTATAGATATTTAAAGAAAGTTTCTCTATTAATATCTTCTCTATTTATAATTCCCATATTTATATCATTTGCTATTTTTAAGGAAGCATCAACTATTTCTTCTTGACTACCATAATTTAAACAGATATTTAAAATACATTTATTATTATCTTTAGTTCTTTTTACAATACCGTCCATTGCTTCTAGTACATCTTCTCTAAGTGGTTCTCTTCTACCACTAAAAATAACTTTAATACCATCTTTGGCTACTTTATCTAATTTATTATTGAAATAATAGATTAATAAATCCATTAAATAATCTACTTCTTCTTGACTTCTTTTAAAATTATCTGTAGAAAAAGCATAAACTGTTAATACTTTTATTCCTTTTTCTTTGGCATATTTAGCTAATTTTTCTAATACTTTAGCTCCTTCTTTATGGCCTTCACTTCTTTTTTTACCTCTTTCACTTGCCCATCTGCCATTACCATCCATTATAATTCCAACATGCACTGGTAAATTATCCATATTATCACAAACCTTCTAAAATTATTATAGCTTATTATAAATTAAAAAAAAAGAGATATTTTTCTCTAATATCTCATTAAATTTATTGCAAATAAAATATATAAACAAGTATTATATCTAACTTTGAAACGAGCAACTTCAAAAATAGAAACTAATAAATCAGAAATACACACTATTGCTCCTTCTTTACTCTTTGGCTTATATTCTTTTGCTTTAACTTTTTCTCCTTTATTTATAAATGGAAAAGCATTTTTTACTAAAGCATAATGATACATATGTGTTTCAATAATTTCTTCTTCTTCTTTATTAAGTTCAAAATACTTTTTGGCATTTTCAACACTAGTTTTAGGATGTGTTAAATAAGTTATACTTTCATTACTATTAGTATTTCCATGAAAAAAATCATGTAATAACCCTGCCTCAACAACATTTTTACAATTTCCTTTAAAAATTTTAGCCATTAAAAAACTTAAGTATGATACTCTTCTACAATGATCATATCTAGTTGAGCCATGATGATTATCATCTTTTAATTTAACAAAATTAGCATTATTCAGTATCGGTTCACTAATTTCCTTATATTCTTTATTAAAACTCATTATAATTCCTCTAATCTCACTAAATTTTATTAGTGACTTAATAAGTATAGCACTTTTTTAGGTTTAATTCAACTTGAGGAAATAATTTTCAATCCTCAGAACTAAATTTATTATAATAATATGAAAAAAATTTACTATATATAATTGTCATTTTTTTAAGACTCTTTCTAGAAAAATCTTATTATCAAATGCTCCCCTTTTAATGCTTTTTTCTTTTGCAATAGTTATTACTTCTTCTAATGTAGAATTTTCTAATTTAGCTAAATATTTAATAATTTCTAACATATCAGCTAATTCTTCTATTCTCTCTTTTCCTGAAGAGTTTAATACTTCTTGATATTCTTCATATAATTTTTTCTCTAATTCTTCTTTATATTCTAAATCATTTAAAATTCTTGTTATTGGCGCTTCACCATTAGATTTAATTATCTCTGGTATTTTATCTCTTACTAGTTTGTTATATATTTCCATAGCTAACCCTCCCATTTGCATATAGTTGTTTTCCCTTTTAATTATCAAAGGATAAAAAAAGGTGGTGATTCATTATGACAAAAAGAGAGTTTTCTCAATTCATTATAATACTACTATTATTCTTTGTAGTAATCTCCTTACTATTTAGATAATAAAAACATCTGATTTCAACAATCAAATGTATCCTTTTTTATTTTATGCAAGTCTCCTTGACATATTCATAATAACATAAAAGAATTTTTTTGCAAGTTGCATCCCATTTTTGTATGGTCCTTTCAAAGTTTAAAATTTATATGGTGCCGATTGGCAGAATTGAACTGCCCTTTGATGCTTACCATGCATCTGTACTTCCACTGTACTAAATCGGCGCTATATAAATATATTATCTTATAAACATGTAATTTGCAATCGATAACATAAAAAAATCCTTAAAACTAAGGATTTACGGTTGTTGAATCAGCTAAATCTAGATATATATCACATGTTTCTTTACCAGATGATAAAATGTTAATATACCCATCCTCATATTTTATTGTTGAACTATTTTTGTCAGTAGCCCCAACATCTTTACACATGCTCTTTTCTTCATTTAAATTGTATAACTTACCAGCCGGTATAGTTTTTACATTAATATATGTTTTGGAATCTTTTTCGCTTTGAACATATATATTTGAACTAATATCTGCTGGTACATCCGATTTATTAAAGTATGCATAACATTTATCTTTACTATTTGTTGATAATGTAAATTTATGTGTTGCTTCATCATATTCTAATTTATCAGAGTTATTTTCACAAACTGATTTATCATATGTATAGCCAACTGGTGGAATCATGTTAACTATTGAATATCTTTTACCATCATAGTAATGAGGTCCATTGTCATCAGCTAACATAATATAAATGTTAACATCACTAGGCTCTTTTTGATCAAAGTAAAATTTACAAGTTACTTTTTCTTTACTAGTTAATGAGAAAGTGCGATCATTTTCATTATAATTATAACGGCAATTTCCTTCGCCATCTTCACTACATGTAACAGTACATTTTGTTAACTCATCATTAAATTCATAGCCAAATGCAGGAACACTATAAGTTCTAGAATATAATTTATTATTATCTTCTGATTGCTTATAGATCATTATATTTATATCACCATCGCCAGTATCAAAATCGCCAACGGCAGCAGCTAAAATTGGTAATGATTTTTCTTCATGGTAATATGCATATGTTGATTGTATTCCTAAAATCAATCCTAAGCTAATTAAACCCATTATACCTAAAGCGTATTTCTTATTTCTTTTTGGCATTTTTTTAAATTTTTTAATCATACTAGCCATACTACTTCCTCTTTCACTCTAATTATTTATAAAGCCTCTATTTGCTTTATCTAAAAAAATTATATTATGTCGTTTTTTCTTTGTAAAGTGGTTTTGTTCAAAAAAGTAAACAGGTGAGTAAATAAATGTAAACTAATTTTAAAATGTTGACAATCATATCATTTAATAGGGAGGGATTTTCTTTGCGATTACCAAATGTTCCCCCTCCTGCATTTACATTGAGTGCAGTTGTTGTTGGCTTTTTACTAGTAGATAATGCTACGCCTAATGAACAAAATGCTTTAGGAAATTGGCTTATGCTTGTTGCCCAATATCTTTGTACTAATGCTGCTTATGGACAACTATTACAAAGCAATGCCCAAACTCCTGGTTCTTTTAGTGAAAATCAAAATAATTCTTCAAATACACCATCTGACCAAGAAACGATTCAAATGTTAAAAAAGATGGTTGATGCCCTAAATACAGAAATTGATGAATTAAAAAAGAATTTATAAAATAAAAAACCGCTTAAGCGGGTTTTATCAAAATTTGGTGCCCAAGGCCGGACTTGAACCGGCACGAGGTTTAAATCTCGCAGGATTTTAAGTCCT
>CANQZN010000069.1 GCA_947628365.1 uncultured Bacilli bacterium
AGTGAGGAGAATCGAACTCCCATCCCAACCTTGGCAAGGTTATATATTAACCATTATACTACACCTGCATGACATAGATAATATATCAAAAATTTATAATTTTTGCAACCATAATTGCCAATATTTCCTAAACTTGTTATAATTATTACTGAAGAAGGTTAGATAAATGAATAAATTTTTAAAGAAATTAAAAAGTTTATATAAAAAGATAATTCAATATATATATATGAATAGATTATTTTTAATCTACTTAATACTTGCTTTATTTGGAGCAGAAATATTAAGGTATGTAACAGTTTCTCATAATATATTACTTAAACCTTTTTTAGCGGACTTAGCAGTTATTTTATTTATCGGTGCTTTTGGTTATTTAGTTAAACCTAAAAATCAATTTAAATATTATTTTACTTGGATTATCATTTTTACAATCTGTGAAATAATCAATTCAATTTATTATACATTTTATGAAGGTTTTGCATCTTTTTCACAATTATCAACTCTATCACAAACAGAAACAGTTGTAGATTCTATATTTGTAAAATTAAAATTAATGGATTTTATCTATATAATATTTCCAGTAATATTTTATTATGTTCATAATTTACTTAAACAATCATCTTATTATAATTTAATGGAAAAAATTGAAAAGAAGAAAAAGATGGTAATCGCTACTATAGTGGTCTCATTAGCCAGTTTTGGTATTGTATGTAGTATTTCGACAAATTCTGATTTTAGTAGACTTGCCCGTCAATGGGATCGTAGTTCTATTGTTGATCGTTATGGTATATTAGTTTATCAATTTAATGATGTTTTTCAAACTATAATTCCTAAAGTTAATAGTTTATTTGGTTACGAGAAAGCATATCAAATGTTTAAAGATTATTTTGACTCAAGTGATAGATTAATGTATACAGAAAAAAATTCTTATAGTGGTCTTTTAGAAGGCTATAACATAGTTTATATTCATATGGAAAGTATGCAAAATTTCTTAATGGATTTGTCCTTTAATGGAGAAGAAGTAACACCAAATCTTAAAAAGATTGCTAGTGAAGGAATGTTCTTTGATAATTTCTATCCGCAAATATCAACAGGTACATCTTCTGATGCTGAATATATAATGTTAACTGGCTTGCTTCCATCATCTACTGGTACAGTTTTTGTTAGTTACTATAATAATACTTTTATTTCTCTACCAACACTATTAAAAGAAAAAGGTTATTATACATTTAGTATGCATGGTAATTATCCATCTATGTGGGATAGAAACAAAGTGCATCCTCAAATTGGTTATACAGATATGTATTTCCATGATACCTTTACTTTTGATGATTCTAAAGATAGTCCAGATGTTATTGGCCTAGGTCTTAATGATAAATTATTCTTTAAACAAGCAGTAGAAAAATTAGAAACAATTGAAGAAAATAACACTAATTATTTTGGTACAATGATAACTTTATCAAACCACTCACCATTTAATCATAATGATGCCTTTACTTTAGATATTAATGATTATTTTAAAGATCCAAAAACAGGAGAAGATACAAGTACATGTTATTTATGTAATCGTGATATAGGAAAATATATTGTCAGTAGTCATTATGCTGATGAAGCCCTTGGAGATTTCATTAATTATATAAAAGAAAGTGATGCTTTCCAAAATACTGTATTTATTTTCTATGGTGATCATGATGCAAAAATGAGTTATAAAGATATGAATTATTTATATAACTATGATCCTATAACTGGTGAATTAAAAGATGAAAGTGATCCAACATATATGGAATATGATGTTTATGATCATAATTTAAATAAAAAGACACCTTTAATTATTTGGACTAAAAATAAAGATATAAAAGCAAAATTACATGGTAAAGTTAGTACAATTACTGGTATGTATGATGTTGCGCCAACTTTATATAATATGTTAAATATTGATAATAAATATGTTTTAGGTCATGATATATTTAATATAAAAGATAATAATATAGTTGTATTCCCAAATGGTAATTATTTAACTAATAAAGTTTATTATAATTCTTCAACTGGTAAATATAAAACACTTACAAATAATGTAGAATTAGATGAAGATTATATTGCTGAAAATCAACAATATGCTGAGAAGGCTTTAGATGTTGGTAATGCAATAATTGCTTATGACTTATTTAATGAAAGAAAAGGAGAAAGCGAATAGATATATGTCTATTTGTTTTTTTATTAAAAAGATAATATAATAATTTCATATATATTTCACATACATAAGTTATTTTAAAAGTAGGTGGTTTTATGAATATATTAGTAGTAGATGATGAAAAACTTATTCGCGATGTCATAAAAGAATATTTAATTCTTAATGAATTTCAAGTTTATGAAGCAGAAGATGGTGAAGAAGCTATAGAAATAGTAAAAAAACATAATATCGATTTAGTAATTATGGATATTATGATGCCTAAAATGGATGGTTATACAGCTTGTAAAGAAATCAAAAAGATTAAAGAAATACCTTTTATTATGTTATCAGCCAGAAGTACTGAATATGATAAATTAATTGGTTTTGATTTAGGAATTGATGATTATGTTACTAAACCATTTAGTCCCAAAGAATTAGTAGCAAGAGTAAAAGCAATAATTAAAAGAGATATAAAGTCTACTAATGATAAAAATATAATTAAGTTACTAGGAATAAAAATAGATAATTTAGCCCATGAAGTCTATATTGATGATAAACAAATTGACTTAACTCCTAAAGAATATGATTTATTAAAATATTTAATTGAAAATAAAAATATAGCATTATCAAGAGAGAAGTTATTATCTAATATTTGGGGTTATGATTTTTATGGTGATGATCGTACTATTGATACACATATTAAAACTTTAAGAGCACATTTAGGTCCATATCGTGATTTAATCAAAACAGTAAGAGGAATGGGATATAAATTTGAATATAAAGAATAAATTAAAAGGTATTGAATTTAAAACTTCAATATTTATATTAATATTTAATATTAGTATTATTTTAATAGTATGGTTAAGTGAAACTTTAATATTTAATTTACTTTATCGTAATTATCAAATTAATAGATTAAATAGTGTTGTTAATAAACTCGAAAATACTAAAGAAGATACTTATATTCTAGCGGAAAAGTTAGCTTATGATTATGAAGTATGTATAAGTGTTATTGATGAAAATAATATTTCTTTTAATTATAATACTATGCAAAATGGTTGTCTTTTAAATAAAAATGTCCCAGTTATTAATAAGGAAATAAATAACTTTATTAATAGTAATAAAAAGAGTGAATATATTAAATTACATAATAATACCACTAATACCCAAAGTGTTTTATATAGTTTTAGAAATAATGATAAATATGTTTTTATTTTCAGTAATCTAGAAAATGTTTCTGCTTTTGTTAAATTATTTAAGGGTCAAATAATATATTTTATTTTCTTAATTATAATTGGTTCAGTCTTAATATCTTTCTTTATTGCCAATAAAGTAACTAAACCAATAAGAGAAATAACTTTAAAAGCTAAAAAAATTGGTGAAGGTAAATATGATACTGAATTCCCTAAAAATGGTGTATTAGAAATTGAAGAATTATCTCAAACTTTAGAGGATGTTCAAAATGAATTAAGCAAAAATGATGAATTAAAAAGAGATTTACTTGCTAATGTATCGCATGATTTAAAGACACCACTTACTATGATTAAGGCTTATGCTGAAATGATTAAAGATATTTCTTATAAAGATCATGATAAAATGGAAGAACACTTAAATATTATAATGGAAGAGTCTGATCGCCTAACTCTTTTAGTTAATGATATATTAGATTTATCAAAAATGGAAAGTGAAGCTTTAAATTATAACTATGAAGAATATGATTTGGTTAAAGAAATAAAAAATATTGTTAAGAAATATGATGTTATTGAGTCTTTAGAAAATTATAAATTTATTTTAAAACTACCAAGAAAAGCAATAGTTAAAGCAGACAAAGAAAAAATAAATCAAGTTATTTATAATTTATTAAATAATGCGATTAATTATACTGGAAAAGATAAAAAAGTAACGATTAAAGTTACTAAAGAAGATAATGATTATTTAGTAGAAGTAATTGATACAGGAAAAGGAATATCTTCAAAAGAATTACCTTATATATGGGATAAATATTATAAAAATGATAAGAACCATCAAAGAAATGTTGTTAGTACTGGTCTAGGTTTATCAATAGTTAAGAATATTTTAAATAAACATAATTTTGAATATGGTGTTAATTCAGAAGAGGGTAAGGGTTCAACTTTCTACTTTAAAATTAAAAATTAATTTTCGCTTAAATAACACTTAAATATCACACTTGTAATGTAATATGTATATTGTAAGGAGTGATGAATAGAGAGTAACATACATTTTTAAAACTTATCATAAACTCACACATATTAAAAGATTTGTTAAGATTAGATAACAAATCTTTTTTAAAACCTCAAAGTTAACAACATTTTTTTGCTTAAAACTTGACACCGGGGGGGTAATATATAATTATCTTATAAAATAGAAAGAAGATATTTTATGAGAATAATTAACAAGAAATATTTATTGATAATAATTTTGGTTGGAATAATATTAATCGGTGTCATAGTTTTAAAACCAAAAGAAAAAGTTCGATTAGATAATGTAATATTAAAACAAGAGGTAAATAATAAGACATTTGCCATGTATACTGAAACAGATAATGGATATGAAGAATATAAAGAAAATAATTTTCCTAAAGAGTATGTATTAAATATAAATAAAAGTAAATGTGTAGATAAAGATGGAATAGAAATAGAAAATGCATTATATACCAAAGATAATAAAGTAGGAGTTAAAAGTAATAAATCATTTTATTGTTATTTATATTTTGATAAGAGTTTAGGGCTTGAAATAAAAGAAAAGACACCAAATGGACTAAATATATGTGAATATGATGCAGAAACTAAATATGAACAATGTGGAGGAATGCATAGATTCCAAGGACAAGCAACAGAAGAAATCAATAACTATATATGTTTTGGAACAAGTGATAAAGAAAAATGTACAAGTGATACAAATCATTATATGTATAGAATAATAGGAATAGAAGCAGAAACAGGAAGAGTCAAAGTAATAAAGAAAGAAACATTAAAAGAAACGGAAAATGGAACATATCAATGGTGGGATAATTATGATGATGATATAACATTTCCACAAAGCAAAATATATGAAGCACTAAAGGGAAGTGACTTTTTAGAAAATACTGATTATGTACCAAAAGGCTGGGAAGAAAAAATAGCAACTAACACATGGATGTATGGTGATATGTGGGGTAATGATACAATAGGAGCTCGTCAAGATGGACCAGAATTATATAAAACAGAGACTGGTAAAAAAGCAACAGAGTGGTACAATTGGGCAGATAAAGATACACCAGGTGCAATTGCAACAACAGTAGGATATGCGTACTCACCATATAAAGGAAAAACTGTATATTATACAAATGGAAGTGGAAATTGGACAGATACTTTTACTGGAAAAGTAAGTTTAATGTATTTACATGATTATTATTTATCTGTTAGTAATTCGGCTAACTGTCAATATGATGCAGGAACATACACAGAGTGTAAAACAGGATGGATGCATTTAAGTAATAATGATTCAAGTGTTAGTGGTAGTGGTGTACATGAATGGACTATGTTGCGTTATGGCTGGCGTCCTGGGAATGGCTGGTTCGACGGACTCTATGTGCGTAGTGATGGCTATACTGACGGCTGGTACTTGACTGACGGCCTTTCCGT
>CANQZN010000070.1 GCA_947628365.1 uncultured Bacilli bacterium
CATTGTTGCAATTAATAAAATTGATAAACCAGATGCTAATCCAGATCGTATACTTACAGAGATGGTCGAAAATGGTATAACTCCAGAAGAATGGGGTGGCGATACACCATTTATAAGAATATCTGCTCATACTGGGGAAGGTGTTGATTTATTACTTGAGACAATTGAAACAATTGCCGAAGTAAATGAATATAAAGCTAATCCAAATCGTTATGCCACTGGTTCTGTAATAGAATCTAAAGTTGATAAAAATATAGGTGGTATAGCGTCATTTATTATTCAAAATGGTACTCTTAGAATAGGAGACCCTATTGTAGTTGGTGAATACTTTGGTAAAGTTAGAACAATGAAAAATGATTTAGGTGAATCTATAGTAGAGGCTGGTCCATCAACGCCAGTTGAGGTTACTGGTATTTCGGATAATCCATCTGCTGGTGATAAATTTATGGCTTTTGAAACTGAAGCTAAAGCTAAAGAAATAGCTAGTAAAAGAAAAAATCTAAATGCTTCTAAATATAAACAAGATATTGTTTCTCTAGATGATTTATTTAAGAAAATTGAAGCTGGCCAAAAAGAAGTTAATGTTATTTTAAAGGCTGATGTTCGTGGTAGTGAAGAAGCTGTTAGAAATGCTTTAGAAAAAATTAATATCGGTGATGTTGTAGTTAAAGTTATTCGTAGTGGTATAGGTACTATAACTGAATCAGATGTTGTTCTTGCTAATGCATCAGATGCTATAATCATTGGCTTTAATGTTGTTCCTAATACTATGACTAAAGAAATTGCTAAAGAATATAATGTTGATATTCGTCTTTATACAATTATTTATAAATTAGTTGAAGAAATGGAACAAGCTATTACAGGTATGTTAGATCCTGAATATGAAGAAAAAATTATCGGCACAGTAGAGATTAGAAAAATATTTAAATTCTCTAAAATTGGTAATATTGCTGGTTGTTATGTTACTGATGGCGTAATTAAAAATAATTCTAATGTCAGAGTAATACGTGATGGTATGGTTATAAGTGATGATAAGATTGCTTCATTACAAAAAGAAAAAGATAGTGTTAAAGAAATGAAAAAAGGTTACGAATGTGGTATAACTTTAGAAAACTTTAATGATATTAAGGAAGGCGATATCTTAGAAGCTTATGAATTAGTTGAGGTTAAAAAATGAAAAATCATAAAATAGATAGAATAGCTAGTGATATGATTAAGTACTTAAGTAATATTATTTTAACCGAAACTAATGATGATTTACTTAAGTCAATTACTTTAACTGATGTATCTGTTAGTAAAGATTTAAGCTATGCTAAAATTTATTTTACTAGTATTAGTGATTTAAGTCATAAAGATATTGAAAAAGAAGTTAATGAAGCATCTCCTTTCTTAAGAGGAAAACTTGCTAAAGTACTTGAAGTAAGAAATATTCCGGAACTTAAATTTATCTATGATGAATCAATTGAATATGCCACTAAAATTGAAAAAATAATAACTGAGATTCATAATGAAGAATAATGTACATGATTTTGCTATTGTAATAAATAAAGATAAAGGTTTAACTAGTAGATCAGTAGTTAATAAATTATGCAAAATATTTAATACAAAGAAAATAGGGCATACAGGTACTCTAGATCCAATGGCATCTGGAGTTCTTGTTTGTTTAGTAGGTAAATATACTAAACTTGTAGATCTTATTACATCTTCCCATAAAGAATATATTGCCGAAATAAAACTAGGTATTAAAACTGATACTTTAGATATTACTGGTAATACTATAGAGGAAAATATGCCAAGAGATTTAGATATAGATGAAATTAAACAAGTTTTACAAACTTTAGTAGGAGAATATACCCAAATTATTCCTAAATATTCAGCAGTTCATGTCAATGGTAAAAGATTGTATGAATACGCGAGAAATAATGAAGCAGTAGAATTACCTACTAATACAGTTTATATTGAAGATATTGAACTACTAAGTTATGAAAATAATTTAATTAAATTTAGGGCAGTAGTTAGTAAAGGAACATATATTAGAAGTTTAATTCAAAGTATTTGTAGTAAATTAAATGTCATAGGTACTATGTCTAGTTTAATTAGAACTAAACAAGGTAATTTTTCTTTAGATATGTCTTATACATTAGAAGATATAGCTAATAATAATTTTAATATATTAAATTTAGAAGATTTACTTGAGTTAGAAATTGTTAATCTAAATAATGAATTATATAAAAAAGTAATTAATGGTAATCAGGTAAAATTAAATAAAAGTGGTTACATTTTATTCAGATATAATGATGAAGATATAGCATTATATTACTTTGAAGATAATATTGGTAAATTAAAAATATTATTTAAAAATGTTTGAGTTTTTCTCAACATTTTTTTGATAATAACTTGACACCGGGGGGGGGTAATATATAATTATCTTATAAAATAAAGGGGAGTTATTTTATGAGAATAATTAACAAAAAATATTTAGTAATAATAATTTTGGTAGGAGTAATACTAACCGGTGTCATAGTTTTGAAACCGAAAGAAGAAGTAAAATTAAATAATGTTGTATTAAAACAAGAAGTAAATAATAAAACCTTTGCTATGTATAAAGAGGATACAGAAAATAAATATGTCCCAGTTGAAGGAACAAAATTTCCAGATATGTATGTACTAAATCTAATCAAATCAAAATGTATAGATAATAATGGAAATAAATTAGAAAATGTATTAAATTACGAAAATAATGCTGTTACCATAACAAGTGGAAATACAACTTATTGTTATTTATATTTTGATAAAAGTTTAGGGCTAGAAATAAAAGAAGAGAAGCCAAACAAATTAAGTGAAGATGTAAAAGGAGCTATGTATCGTTTTCAAGGACAAGCAAATGATGAGGTTCAAAATTATATTTGTTTTGGAACAAATAATAAAGAAGAATGTGTAGAAAATCTAGATCATCATATGTATCGAATAATAGGAATAGAAGCAGAAACAGGAAGAGTCAAAGTAATAAAAAAAGAAGCATTAAATCAAACATATCAATGGTGGGAAGATTATAATTCAGATAAAACGTTCCCAGATAGCAATATATATAAGGCAATAAGTGGAAATGAATTTCTAAAAAATCAATCATATATCCCAGAAGGTTGGGGAGAAAAAATATCTGATAATACATGGACATATGGGGATATGTATAGTAATAGTGCAGTAGGAGCAAAGCAAATTGGAGAAGGATTATTTGAAACAGAAACCGGAAAGAAAGAGACTCTATGGTGTAGTTGGGCAGATGAAAATACAGAGGGAGCAATACCAACAACTGTGGAATATGAATATTCTGAACACAAAGGTGAAACGGTATATTACACAAATGGACAAGGCAATTGGACAAAAACTTTTAAAGGGAAAGTAAGTTTAATGTATCTACATGATTATTATTATTCCGTAAGTGATACCGCAAATTGTCAATATGATGAAACCAAATATGAAGAATGTAAAACTGGATGGATGCATTTATCAAATAATGATAAAGATGCACCAAATTCAAAAGAGTGGACTATGTCGCGGTATGGCTGGTTTCCTCGTGATGATTTCTTCACTGGGCACCTTGTGGCTGATAAAGGTTATACAACCTTTTGGAGGTTGAATGACACTTATTCTGTGCGCCCAGTATTCTATATAGGTGCATCTCAAGCTTTAAAAGCCGGAACAGGTACAGATAGTGATCCGTTTCTAATTAATTAATTAATATTATTTTGAATCACTTAATAAATTTTATTAGGTGATTTTTTTGTATAAATTAATAAAACATCGTGGTATTTCTAATGATACTATTAAAGAGAATACTTATGATGCAATTAAAATGGCTTTAGATGATAAAAGGTATGTTGGGGTAGAATTTGATGTTAGAGAAACTAGAGATGGAGAATTTATTATTTATCATGATCCAATGTATAATGGTAAATTAATAAGTGAATATTTATATAATGAACTTCCTAAATTCATGCCTAAATTAAAAATGATATTACAAATTAAGAGTAATAAAATGTTTTTAGTTGAGTTAAAAAATATAAAACATATAGAAAAACTCATAACATTATTAAAGAAATATAATAATAAAAAGATATATGTTATGAGTTTTTCTAATAGTTTGATTGATAAAATAAATATATCTGATAGAAATTATAAGATAGGGGTATTAAATTATGTTTTAAATACTAATAAAGATACGAAAAAATTAGATTTTGTTTGTATTTTAAATAGTTTATTAAATGATGATATTATTAAAATACTTAAAGATTTAGAAATATTTTCTTATGGAATATTTGAAAATATGAAATATGATAACATTTATTATATAACTGATAAATAATTTAGAAGTAAATTAAGAGTAAGTATGATATAATTTAAGTAGGTGATCATAATGAAAATGATAATTTCTGCTGGGGGAACTGGGGGACATATTTATCCAGCTTTAGCCATTATTAAAAAATTTCAAGAAAAAGAAAAAAATTTAGAAATATTATATATTGGTACTCATAATAGAATGGAAACAGAGATAGTACCCCAAAATAATATTCCTTATGAAAGTATTAAAATATATGGTTTTAGTAAAAATATAGCCTTAGATATTAAAAATGTTGCATATCTTTATAAAGCTTATAAAAAATGTTTAAAAATTATGGAAGACTTTAAGCCAGATATTGTAATTGGGGTTGGTGGTTATGTAACAATGCCAGTAATAATGGCATCACGTAAATTAAAAATAAAAAGTGTAATTCATGAACAAAATAGTATACCTGGTAAAACTAATAAATTTTTAAGTAGGGGAGTAACTAAAGTTTTTACTTCTTTTAAAGGCAGTGAAAAATATTTTGCAAAAGATGTTCATTGTGTTTATACAGGTAATCCTTGTGGTGATAATGTTTTAAATTTAAAACCAATTAAAAAAGAATCTTTAGGACTTTCTAAAGATAAAAAATTAGTTTTAATTACCTCAGGTTCTCTAGGTAGTAGTGCTTTAAATCGCAAGTTAGAAGAATTTCTTAAATTATCTAAAAATGAAGATTATGAAATTTTATTTATTACAGGTAAGAGAAATTATGAAGAATTTACTAAAGATAAAAAGTATAGTAAAAATATTAAAATATTACCTTATTTAGATAATTTATCTGCTATCTTAAAATCTTGTGATTTAGTTATAGCAAGAGCAGGTGCTGGTACAATTGCCGAACTTTTAATTTCTAAAACTCCATCTATACTAGTACCCAGTCCTAATGTTGCTAATAATCATCAATATTATAATGCTCTAGATTTACAAAATGAAAAGTTAGCAATCATGATTGAGGAAGATAAGTTAGATGGTAAGAAATTATACCAAAGGGTAAAAGAATTATTAAGTGATAATAAAGAATACAAGGAAATAGTAAGTAATTTAGAAAAACATAAAAATATTTCTAGTAGTGAAAAAATTTATCAAGAAATTAAGGAGATTATCAATGATTAATGATTTTGGTGTTGTAGAAGAAAATGCTTCTTTAGAAAATTATAATACTTATGGTATTAAAACAAGGGCTAGATATTTAATTAAACCTAATAGTATTAATAATGTTGCCTCTTTAGTAGAATTTCTAAATAAAGAGAATATACCTTATTATTTACTTGGTAAAGGCTCTAATGTAATATTACCAGATACACCATTTAAAGGAGCTATAATTAGTTTAGAAAATTTAAATAAAATAGAAATTCATGATAATGTTATTGTAGCTGAGTGTGGGGTAGTACTT
>CANQZN010000071.1 GCA_947628365.1 uncultured Bacilli bacterium
CGGGGCCGGCTGCTGCAAGTATAGCGGTAACAAATACTATAACAACATCACCAGATGATGAAGCCCAAGTTGTTAATTTAGGTGATGATAATGATGTATTACTAGAATTTATTATTCCCAAAGGTCCAACAGGTCCCCAAGGTGAAATTGGTCCAATGGGTCCAGCAGGATATTCTAGTACTATTCAAATTGGTGAAGTTTCAACCGGGGATGCTGGTAGTATAGCAAGTGTTGTAGATACTGGTGAAGGTTATAATCATATTTTGAATTTTGTTATTCCAAGAGGGTCCGATGGTCAAAAAGGCGATATAGGTCCAACTGGTCCCGCCGGAACAAGTGTTACTATTTTAGGTTCTTTTCCCACTTATGATGATCTAATCAAAGAACATCCAACTGGAAATTTAGGTCAAAGTTATTTAGTGGGAGATAATTTATATGTATGGAGTGAAAATGATGGTAATTGGGTTGATGTCGGAGTAATAAGAGGACCACAAGGACTGCCAGGTGAAAAAGGAGAACCAGGAGAAATGGGACCAACTGGTCCAAAAGGCCCGGAAGAAATAGAAAGTGCTTATATCGTAACATTCAATAATAACACTGATGATGGTTATGAAGTCCCATCAAATGGTAGATTACCTATTGGCAGAATTGAAGTAGATAATACCGGTTTAGTTAGCCTTACTAATAATAATACGATAAAATTTTCTAAAGCTGGTACTTATCGTGTTGACTTTGTAGTAAATGCTATGGTTAATTCCCAAGGGACATTTAATAAAGATGCAAATATTTTAGCTGTTGGTTTTAAAAATATTAATCAAGGTGTTGTATATGCTGGTGATTCTTCTTGGTATAAGGATGAAGGTAATGTTAAATTAATTGGTAAAGGTTTATTTGTAATTGGTAGTCCTAATGAAGAAATGGAATTAGTAAATATGAGTTTGAATACTATGAATTTAAATACACCACTTATTCAAAATACCACTACTAGTTCTTATTTTATTAATCCAGTTGTTACAATTATAGTTCAATTTTTAGGATAAACTCATATTTTATGAGTTTTTTATATAAAATAAATTCTAATATTTCTTTTCATTAATTTACTAATTAAAAAAATAAAATTTGACAAGGAAACCTTTATAAATAAAGAACTGATGCACTATAAAAAGTTCCCAAACTGATAAATTCCTGTATATCTTCATTTAAATTGAAAGTAATAGTCATATCGGTTAAACCTAGTATTTTAATAACTCTTTATCCTTCATTTTTAACACCTAACAAATTGATAAATATAATTCTGTTACTATATAATGTCTACATTTTTTTTGTTTTTTTTTGTTTTTTATGTTCGAAATTAAATTTTTGGTGATATAATAACTATTATAGTTTTTGAGGTGATTATTGATGACTATGAATATATTTGCAAAAAGGGATTATATAGTTGAACCATATAGTGTGATAATTGATGAAGAAATTATAAAAAATATACAAAGTAAAATCGACACTTGGAATGGAAAAGGCGAAATTAAAGAAGTAAAAGCTGCTAGTTTATTAGAGTACGGCTGTTTAGGGGAAAAAATTGAAGTTATATCAAAAAAATATGCTGGAAAAGGAGAAATATTTTATTATTGCTGTCCTTCAGTAGAAAGTATAGATATGTATAACTATAAATTTTATGAATATATTCAACACCCATTATCTAAACTTTGTGATACTATCTTAAATGATTATCAAGCATTAGATTTAAGTGAACATATAGCAAGGTTACTAAACTGGACTACTGAAGATGATGAAGAAATTGCTTTTGTTAGACAATTATTATCGGCGTTCAAATTTGAAAAATTAAATATAAATGATATTGTAAAAAGTGACTTGACACTTGAAGAGAAAAAAATATTATTACAAAGAATTAGAAATGCAATAAAAAATTACATTCCGCCAAGACAAATATTAGTTGCTCCTAAAGATTATGAAGAAGAAGTTAAGAAAAGAATTAACGATATGGAATTAATTTATTCGGGATTTTATGGAAGAGAATTAAAGGGGGAAGATTTTAAATATACTTTAGAACAAAAGAAAAATATCAAAAGAAGAATATTATCAAATCTTCCAAATGTAGATACAATTGCTAGCTTATAAATAAGTGATGAAAGTAAAAAAACTCTCATTGCTTTTTAATTTATAAAACCCCTATTCAAAATACCACTACTAGTTCTTATTTTATTAATCCAGTTGTTACAATTATAGTTCAATTTTTAAGATAAACTCATATTTTATGAGTTTTTTATATAAAATATATGCTAATATTTCTTGTCATTAATTTACTAAATAGTAATATCCGTGATATAATATAAAATAATTTATGTAATTATGAAAGGAATTTGCCATATGGAAAAAATGACTTCTAAAGAATTAAGAAACGCTTGGATTAATTTTTATGTTGAAAGAGATCATGTTGATATAGGAGCGTCATCTTTAATTGGGGATGGAACTACTGGAGTATTATTTAATGTAGCTGGTATGCAACCTTTAATGCCTTATTTATTAGGTAAAAAACATGAAAAAGGTAAAAGATTATGTAATATTCAAGGATGTGTTAGAACTAATGATATAGAATCAGTTGGTGATGCATCACATCTTACCTTCTTTGAAATGATGGGTAGTTGGAGTTTAGGTGATTATTTTAAAGAAGAAAGAACAAAATGGAGTTATGAATTATTAACTGATGTTTTTAAATTACCGAAAGAAAGACTGGCTACAACTGTTTTTGGTGGTAATGAAAATGTACCAAGAGATGATGAAACAGCATATTTAAGAGAAAAATCAGGCTTTTTAAAAGAAAATATTTATTATTTACCAGATAAAAATAATTGGTGGGAATTAGAAAGAGGGCCATGTGGACCCGATAGTGAAATGTTTTATATAACTGATAAAAAAGCCTGTGGTCCAAATTGTAATCCTTCTTGTAATTGTGGTCATTTTGTCGAAATTGGTAATGATGTTTTCATGCAATATGAAAGAGTTTCTGATAATAAATATATACCTTTAGAAAATAAAAATGTTGATACAGGTTGGGGATTTGAAAGAATTTTAGCATTTTTAAATTCTACTAATGATGTTTATTTAACTGATTTATTTTCTGGGGCGATTAAGATATTAGAAAATGCTACTGGTATAAGTTATAATGAGAATAAAGATACAACTTATGCTATGCGTATTATCGCTGATCATATTAGAACAAGTGTTATGTTGTTAGGGGATGAAAAACATTTAGTTCCATCAAACATTGGAGCAGGTTATATTTTACGCCGTCTTATTAGAAGAGCAGTAGTTCAAAGTCGTAAATTAAATATTAATACTAATATTTTTGATGATATAGCTATGTATTTTATTAATGATATTTATGGTGATGTTTATCCAAATTTAAAAGAATCAAAAGATTTTATTTTAAATGAATTACATAAAGAAGTTAGTCGTTTTGAAAAAACATTAAATTCAGGCATGAATGATTTTTATAAATTAGTAAAAGAATTAAATGAAAAAAAGATAGTAACTATTGATGGAATAAGTGCTTTTCATTTATATGATACTTACGGTTTTCCAATTGAATTAACAGAAGAATTAGCTCATGAAAATAATTTAAGTGTTGATATGGAAGGATTTAAAAAGAAATTTAAAGAACATCAAGAAATATCTAGAGGAAATACTGAAAAAACATTTAAAGGCGGACTAGAATCTACAGGTGAAGTCGAAACTAAATATCATACAGCAACTCATTTATTAAATGCTGCTTTAAAACAAGTTATTGGTCCTGATGTTCATCAAAAGGGCAGTAATATTACTAGTGAAAGAATGCGTTTTGATTTTTCTTGCGATCATAAATTGACTGAAGAAGAAAAAATGAAGGCTGAAGCATTAGTTAATGAGTGGATAAATGAAGGGTTAGATGTTCACTTTGAAGAAATGAAAAAAGAAGATGCGATTAAATCTGGCGCTGAGTGTATGTTCATTGAAAAATATCCTGATATTGTTAAAGTTTACAGTATTGGTGATGTGTCTAAAGAATTATGTGGTGGACCTCATGTCAATAATACAAATGAACTTGGTAAATTTAAAATAATTAAAGAAGAAGCTAGCAGTGCTGGTGTAAGAAGAATAAAAGCTGTATTAGAAGAAAATTAAAAAGTTTCATTTTTTGAAACTTTTTAATATAGAATAATTTATGGAGGAATTTTAATGTATAGAAATACCTATGTTGAAGTTAATTTAAGTAATATTAAATATAATGTTGAAACTTTAATTAAAAGATATAATGATTATAAGTATTATTTTGGTGTAGTTAAAGCTGACTCTTATGGTCATTATGATATTGAAGTTGTTAAAACTATTATAAATGCTGGTTGTAATTATCTAGCAGTGGCTACTTTAGATGAAGCTTTAGATATTAGAAAATATATCAAAGATATTCCTATATTATGTTTAGGAATAATTGATGCTAAATATATTCCAATATGTATAGAAAATAATATAACTATTACCATAAGTAATTTAGATTATTTAAAAGAGTTAGATAATTATCAAAATAATTTAAAAGCTCATATTAAAATTAATACAGGTATGAATCGTTTAGGAGTAAACAATATAAATGATTTTAATAATGTAGTTAAATTATTAAAAGAGAAAAATATTTTTTTAGAGGGTATTTATACTCATATTTATAACGCAAGTAGTAGGGAAGATACTAACAAACAATTCCAAAAGTTTGAATTAATAACTAAAGATATCAATTTAAAAGAAATACCAATTGTTCATATAACTGCTAGTGAAGCTACTGAATATTATTTAAAAAAGGAATATGTTAATGGTTGTAGATTAGGTATAGCTATGTATGGTTTAATAGATTATCAAGATATTAAATTTAAATCAACATTTAGTTTATATAGTGAAATTATTCAAATTAATGAAGTAGAGGATGAAACAGTTGGTTATAATGGAGCATATAAAGTTAATGCTAAAGAAAGAATTGCGGTAGTACCTATTGGTTATGCTGATGGCATAATTAGAAAAAATACGGGTAGAGAAGTATATATTAATGGGCATTCGTATCCAATTGTGGGTAATATATGTATGGATATGTTATTTGTTAAAGTTGATGATAACATTAAAGTTAAAGATAAAGTAGTAATTATTAAAGATATAGATCATATTAAGAAAATAGCTAAATATTTAGATACAATACCTTATGAAGTTATTTGCTCTATTAGTAAAAGAGTCCCAAGAATATATATAAATAATTAATTATTTTCCTTTTAGAAATATAGTTTAAAAAGTTAATCAAAACATTAATTTTCTTTTGACATATTTTATAATAGAAGGAATGTATTATGAATAATAATTATCAAAAGGCTTTAGAAAAAGTCAAGAATGCTCAAAAAGACTGTAAAGTTATTAATTGTTGTTATCAAGTTATTAATCCAAGTAGTTCAGTAGGCCCTCAAGGAGAAATGGGTCCAACTGGCCCGCAAGGTATTCAAGGATTGCAAGGTGTTCCTGGCCCAATGGGACCTCAAGGGGAACGCGGTGAAATAGGACCAACCGGACCAGCTGGAACGAGTGTTACTATTTTAGGATCATATGATAGTGTTAGTGAATTAACAGATGAACATCCAACTGGTGATTTTGGAGATAGTTATTTAGTTGATGAAGATTTATATGTGTGGTCTTTAAATGAAAATGAATGGGTTAATGTTGGCAAAATTAAAGGCCCAGCA
>CANQZN010000072.1 GCA_947628365.1 uncultured Bacilli bacterium
TGTAATATTACAAGATACAACAGTTAAAGGAGATATAATTAGTTTAGAAAATTTAAATAAAATAGAAATTCATGATAATGTTATTGTAGCTGAGTGTGGGGTAGTACTTAGTAAACTTGTAAGAGAGGCTATCGATAATAATCTAAGTGGTTTAGAAAATTTAGCCACAATTCCCGGTACTTTAGGAGGAGCTTTAGTAGGCAATGCTGGTGCTTTTAATAGTACAATTTATGATTATTTAGAAAGTATTACTATATTAAGAGATAATAAATTAATTACTTTATCTAAAAATGATATTGCTATTTCTTATCGTCATACTGAATTTAAAAATAGTAAAGATATTATTTTAAAAGCCGGGTTTAAATTAAATAAAGGTGATAAAGATACAATGATGGAAATAGTTAAAAATAATATTGAAAAAAGGAAACAAAGTCAACCTTTAGAATATAAAAATGCTGGTAGTGTATTTAAAAACCCAGAAAATAATTTTGCTGGTAAATTAATTGAGGAATCTGGTCTTAAAGGATATAAAATAAATGATGCAGAAGTATCTATGAAACATGCTAATTTTATTGTTAATAAAGGAAGTGCTACTTGTCAAGATATCATAGAACTTATTGAATATATTCAAAAAGAAGTTTATAATAAATTTAATATTAAATTGGAATTAGAACAAAATATAGTAAAGTGGGATTAAAATGGGTGAAAGAAAAAAGAAAACAAGAAAATTAAGATTTAAAGGTTTAATTGTTATTGTCTTAGCTATCTATTTAATCGGGACAATTGTTTTTTCTTTCCTATCTAAGCCCTTAAAAAATATTCAAATTAATGGTAATAATTATTTAAAGGATAATTATATTATTCGTTATTTAGATTTAGAAAATAAATCTATTTTTCAAATAAGTTCTAGAAAGTTAAAAAATAAATTATTAGAATTAGATTTAGTTAGTGATGCTAAAATAAAAAAGAATTATTTAGGTAAGTTAACAATAGATATAACAGAAGATAGAGTCTTATTTTATAATTTAAATAAAAATAAAATAATTTTATCAAGTGGCAGGGAAGTAGCTTACAATGAGAACTATTTAGGAGTACCAGTTTTAATTAATTATGTTAAAGATGATGTTTACGAAGAATTTATTAAAAAATTAAATAAAGTTGATAGTGAAACTTTAAGTTTAGTAAGTGAAATAGAATATAGTCCTTCAATAGTTAATGAAAAAATAGTAGATAATAAAAGATTTTTATTTCGAATGAATGATGGTAATATAGTTTATATTAATACAGTTAATATTGAAAAATTTAATGATTATGCCGAAATTTATGAAGTAATTGCTAATAAAAATGGTGATGTTAAAG
Source organism: uncultured Bacilli bacterium (assembly GCA_947628365.1). GTDB lineage: Bacteria > Bacillota_I > Bacilli_A > RF39 > UBA660 > SIG200. Next base: position 1,360 of record CANQZN010000072.1, read on the forward strand.
GTTGCTTATATTTAGATAGTAATAGTGAAAATAATCATTTTAATAAATGTGATATAGCAAGTGGTGATGGTAATGGAGAATAAAATAAATTATGATCGTATTTTAGAAGAATTAATTAATAATTTAAATTATCGTCCTAAATTATTACTCCATAGTTGTTGTGGTCCATGTTCTTCTTATGTTATCACTTATTTAAAAGATTATTTTGATATCACTATTCTTTATTATAACCCTAATATTGAACCTAAAAGTGAATATGAAAAGAGAAAACAAGAACAATTAAAACTTATCAAGATGCTTAATATTCCTACTTTAGATGTATTAGATATTGATTATGATAATGATACTTATAGAGATGCTGTTAAGGGATATGAAGCTGATCGTGAGGGTGGTGAAAGATGCCACTTATGTTACCAATTAAGATTAGATAGAACGGCAAGAGAAGCAATAGCCCATGATTTTGAATATTTTGGGACAACTTTAACCGTTAGTCCATATAAAAATGCTCAAGTATTAAATAAAATAGGAGAAGAATTAGCAAATAAATATAATATCAAATGGTTGTATAGTGATTTTAAGAAAAAAGAAGGATATAAAAAGAGTATTGAATTATCTAAACAATATAATTTATATCGTCAAGATTATTGTGGCTGTGAATTTAGTCAAGCATACAAATATAAGCAAGATGAAGTGAAGAATAAATGAATTATAAAACAAAAACAATTTTAGCATATTTACTAGTAGTTATCTGGATGATAGTAATATTTTTATTTTCCAATGCCACGGGTGATATATCTGGTGGTAGTAGTAAAGGTATACTTAGTCATATAGTTACATTTACTGATAATATTGTAGTTAAAATAGGAATAAAAGATAAAGCCTTAACAAATGTGGAAAAAGAAAAAATAGTGGAGTCATTAAATATTCCTATTAGAAAGTTAGCTCACTTTTCAGAATATTTGATTCTATGTATTTTATGGCTTCGAGCTTTTAATCTAAGTAATGTTAAACATAAATATATCTTTGCTTTAATACTTAGTATTTTATATGCAATGAGTGATGAATATCATCAAACTTTTATTGCTGGTAGAAGTGGACAAGCATTTGATGTTTTAATCGATTCAAGTGGAGCATTTATGGGTAGTTTAATTTATTACATTTATCATAAATTTAAAAAGATGAAGTTTTAAAATTCTTTATCTTTTTTTAGTAATTCTTGCATTTTTTCACTAGCATCTTTTACACTGTCAAGATCTGGCTCCATAACATATAATAAATATTTTTTACCCATGCTATAAGTATAGTTTTTACTATCTTTTCCTGTTACTTGAATACTATCTACTTCCCATTTATGGAATGATGTTAATTCCCTTTTTATTAAACTAGTAAGTAAACTACTAGATACGTTAGTTTGAAAAGTTCCATCTAAACTATCTAAAATACTTTTATATTTACTTATTAGAGTAGTAGATGATGATAATTTATCAATAATCGCCGTAATTATTTGTTGTTGATTTTGGCCTCGATGATTATCACCAGTCGTATAACTTTTTCTTTCTCTAGCATACACTAGTGCTTCTTTCCCATTTAAATGATTATCGCCTTTATTAATAGTTACATCTCCATTAGTAAAAGTAATATCTGAATTAATATCGACACCACCAATTAAATCAATAAATTCCACTAAAGTATCAAAATTGACTCTTAAATAATAATCGATATCTACATTGTATAACTCTTCTAAAGTAGCCATACTTTTTTCAATACCATATATACCAGCATGAGTAAGTTTATCTTTAAGACCAGTAGTGCCAGATAACTGAACATAATAATCTCTTGGAGTATTAACAAGTAACACCTCATGAGTTAAAGTATTAATGACCGCCAAAATATTGACATCACTTCGCCCTTTTAAAGTATTAATGTTGCCATAAGAGTCAATTCCACTTATGTAAAGAATAAAACTATCCTTATTATCTACTTCTTTAAATACTTCTTCAGTATCATCTTTATTTACCTCTATTGAGGAAATAATTCTAATATTTATATCTTCAATTTCATCTAAAATAGATAGAAAAGATTCAGGTATCACTAAAGCAGATAATTCATTATTCTTTAATTTCTCAAGTAGACTACTAAAATCAGTATCTAAAACTTCGGTATAAGTAATTTCCTTTAATAATTCTTTTATCTTTATTTTATTATCATCATCTAAAAAGCCAATTTTTTGTTCCTCTAAATCTTTTAAAGTGTTATAAGGACTATCCTCTAAAACAATTATTTTCATAACAATATTTTCATTATCAGTTTTGTTCATATTTTCAAAGAAAGCATAAGTACTATTAATATTAGTCACAAATTCAAAAATAAATGAACCCATTAAGAAAATACAAACATAACTAAATAAGCGAAAAATAATTTTGTTAGAAAATATAATTAAACGGATAAAAAGATAAATACAAAACAAAATGACATAAGCAATCATTAAATATTTAAAGGGTAAAATTTGTAAACTATATAATTTATAACCTAGAAAAATAAGAGTACTTATTAATAATAAATGGAATATTTTACTAATTAATTTAATTATTTTATTTCACCTTCTTATTATCAGCTCTACTTGCTACAACTAAAGCACAATACATAAAAAGTAAAAGCAATAATAAGATTACCACTAAAACAATTATTAGTAAGTTCATATACATCACTCCTTAAAAATAAATGCCCTTATTATATATTAATTTTTATGTATAATTTGTCGAAAAAAGGCCTTTATATTAACTTTTTTCATTTTTATTATGTGAATATTTTACATTTTTAAACTATAAATATCTAAAAAGAGTAAAAAAGGCATATTATTTAAGGAGGGATAATATGTTTTTTAATGATATTCATACTAGAATTAGATTTGTTGTTTTAGTAGTTATTATTGCTATTTGTTTAATTATTGGTAAAGTATTTTATATCCAAGTATTTTCTTATAATAAACTTGCTAAGATTACGGAAGATTTATGGAGTCGAAAAATGACTATTAATGCCCCAAGAGGAGATATAGTAGATCGAAATGGTAATATCCTTGCAACAAGTATAGTAACCACCACTATCTATGTTGTTCCGAATCAAATCAAAGATAAAGAAAAAGTAAGTAGTGATATTGCAAATATCCTAGGGTGTAGTTATGATGATGTCTATAAATATGTTAGTAAAAAAAGTAGTATGGAAATAATTAGAAAAGGGATGGATTTACCTAGTGAAGTAGCAGATAAAATTGATAAACTTGGTTATGATGGTGTATATTTAGTCGTAGACTCTAAGAGATATTATCCTTATGGCGAAGAACTTGCTCATATTATTGGTTTTGTTGGTAGCGATAACCAAGGTTTATCGGGTCTTGAACTTACATATGATGAATATTTAAAAGGAATTAATGGTGAACTTAAATATTATAGTGATGGCAAAGGTAATAAATTAGAAATACCAGATAGTTATGTTGCACCCACTAAGGGGATGACTTTAAAATTAACTTTAGATATTGAACTAGTTAAAGCGGTTTCTAATGAACTTAATAATGCCATGGATAAATATAACGCAAATGCAGCACTAGGAATAGTGATGCGACCTAAAACAGGAGAAATTTTAGCTATGGGAAGTCTTCCTTCTTTTAAACCTGATGAATATCAAAATTATAGCAGTGAAATTATTAATCGTAACCTACCTATTTTTATGACTTTTGAACCCGGATCAACTTTTAAAATAATTACCTTGGCTTCCACTATTGAAGAAGGCACTGTCGATTTATTTAAAGATACATTTACGGATACCGGAGCAATTACAATTGATGGGGCAACTCTTCATTGTTGGAAACATGGCGGACATGGAACCCAAACATATTTAGAAGTAGTAGAAAATTCATGTAATCTTGGAGTCAATACAGGAACACATACAAATTTGAAGAATATGCTTTAAATAACACAAAAAATTATACCCAAATTGATGTTTGTTCTACCTTTAATTTAGTTTATAATAATGTGTCTTATACAAATAATGAAGATATTAAAATAGATAATTCTATAATACAAATTACTTCTAACAAAAAAGATGATACTAAAAAAATTAATAATAAATTATATAATATAGATACTAATACTTATGAAAATATAATATATAATAAAAAACAAATTGCTATTGATTTGTTAAATAGATTAGATTCTTCTATAATGGCTATTAGTAAAAATATTATAAAGAATTATTTAGTAAAAAATATTGTTTATAAATTAAATAATAAAATCGCTGAAATTCAAGTAAATCAAAATAATTTATTAGTATGTTTTCATAAAGTTGCTAAGCAATTTGATATTGAAAATAAATTAATAAATCGTAAAGGATATGAAAATAAGA
>CANQZN010000073.1 GCA_947628365.1 uncultured Bacilli bacterium
CTATTCGTTTAAGAAATAAATGCGCAATATCTATGCCAATTAAATGGAGTGAACTTGATAAAGTTAGACCAGATGAAATAACTATTGATATGGCTTTAAAAAGAATAAAAAGAAAAAATCCTTGGGAGGATTTCTTTAAATAACATTTTTAGTACTACTATAGTAGGATTATCTGATTTTTCTTTATCTTGAATATTCATAATTAAACGATTTGACTCCAATTTAACTGGTTCTACAGTGAGGAACCACTTTTATAAGTTAGACAATTTTTTTCTCAAATTTATACTTTTTCCTCCTTAATTTTTTGTTCTAATATAAATTCAAAAGCGTAAAATTCATTACTAATGTGATCAGTTAATTTAGAAAATGTATTATCTATATTTAATTGATAAATCATATTAGATATTATTTTAATTTTTTCGAAGTCCATCTTCTTGCCTATTTGCCTTTTTAATTCATTAATACCATTTTCTAAAAAATTAATATCAATATTCTCTAAATTATATTTATTCTCTTTTTTTATTAAGTTAATATCATTAATAATATTTTCTAAATGTTCTAACACATTATAACTCCTCTCTTAAATATATATCTAAAATTGAAAAAAAGTTCATAATTAAACATTATAAACTTTTTAAAACATATATGGGGCGGAATAAGGGGATCGAACCCTTGCATACCGGAGCCACAATCCGGCGTGTTAACCACTTCACCAATTCCGCCATAACGTAGTTAAATAATATCAAAATTTTTTATAAAATGCAACAAATAAAGGCTAAATTTAGCCTTTATCGTTTAAATTGACATTTTCACTTTTAATAAAATCAGCAAATTCTGTTTTAAATCTCTCTATTTCTTTAACCTTAACATCATCATAAATACTCTTAGTATTACAAATAGCTTTATAAAAATGTTTAGAACTTACAACTTTTTCATTATCATATAAAGCATATGTAAAAGCATTAGCAACAATAGTTAAACATATATCAGGATATCTACTAGCTATTTCATAAACTCTTTTATATTCATCAGTCATCTCAACTATAAATTTCATAAATTTTTCAGTTTGAAATGGTTGATAATTAATTTTTACCCCAATTTGCTTTTCTAATTTAGGAATAGTTCCCATTAATATTTTAACTGTTGTTTCTTTGCTTGCTTCTAAAACATCAATTTTTTGAAATCTTCTTAAAAAAGCTCTATCTCTTAAAATATATGTTTCATATTCTTCATTAGTTGTTGCCCCAATCATTTTAATTGCTCCTCTGTCAAGACTAGGTTTTAAAAGGTTAGCAAAATCTACTCCACCACTTCTATTAACAAGTAAATGGGTTTCATCAATAAATAGAATTGTTTTTTCTCTATTACTTATTTCTCGCATAATTACTTCTAATTTACTTTGAGTATCAAATTCATTAGTAGTGGTACCAATTAAACTTGCCACATTTATCTTTATAACACTCCAACCCTTTAAAGCTTCAGGAACATTACCATTTTTAATTCTATAAGCAAGGCCTTCCACGATAGCGGTTTTACCAATACCAGCTTTACCTACTAAAAGAGCACTTTTCTCGGGAGTTAAAAGAGTTAATATACATTGCTTAATTTCCTCATCTCTTGCAATAGCTGGGTCAGTTATATATTCTTTTTCAGTTAAATTATCACCATAAACATCAATTAGTGATAGAAAATCGCTATCCATAAAATCACCAATTAAAGTATACCATACTTGACAAAAAATAAAAATAGCCTATAATATTTATCACTTTGTAAGGGGGATTTTTAATGGATAAAATATGTGGTGTTTGTAGTAAAATCGATTCTTATAGAAAAATAGATGATACCCATTATTACTGTAAATCTAAACAAACTTATGTTGATATAACTGATTTTCCTGATCGTTGTTATGATTTTAGTTTAGATAGTAATATATGTGGTACATGTTCTAATTTTGACTGGGATAATAAAGAAAGTTATGCGACTCGTTTTAGATGTGATGGTACTTGTCGTTATGTAAGTCCTTGGGATAAACAATATTATTGTAATCATAAAAATAATTCTAATGAAAGTTCTAATAATAGTTATACTCCAAGTGGTTGTTATATTACTACAATGATATGCAATATATTAGGTTATCCTGATGATTGTGAATTATTAACAACATTAAGAATGCTTAGAGATAATGTTTTAAAATGTGATTTTAATTATATTGATTTATTATGTCAATATGATATGGTCGGACCACTAATTAGTCATAAATTGATAGAGAAAAAAGATAATTATAGGTTCTCTTTACAAGTTTGTTATAACTATTTAATACCTTGTATTAATGCAATTAAAGAAGGTTTTATTAGTGAATCTGTGAGAATTTATACTGATATGGTTACTTATTTATGTGAAACATTTAATATTGAATTAGTAAAACCAAGTAGAAATTTAAAATATGATATAAATATTTTAGGTAAAGGAAGACAAAGATTAAAGGAAAATGTTTAAACGCATTTTCCTTTTTATTTCCATTGATTATTAAACATATTTTTTAAAAAATCACGATTAAAAGTATGATCTAAAAATTTTTCATAACTATTTTGTGGGGGTATTCCTTGTTCCCATTTTCTAGCTCTTAATATAGCACTATAAGTAAAAATCATATCAAGAATTAAAAATATTATAATAATTGGAATTAATATTTTACCCACTTTTTTATTAATTTTATCTATAAGTTTCATTATTAATGGATATAAATATTTTATCCAAAGTACTCCTAAAAAGCCCCATAAAATAGAATATAATAATGCAACTCTCCCATGAATATTCATAAATTTTTTAGAATAATCCCAAGCACTAAAACCGATAAATAATTCCATAAAATAACTCATTAAATATTCTAATATAGTTCCTAGAACAAAACTAAATAAAAATATTTTCCAGTTTTTTTCATTATTATATTTATATAACAATATAGTAAATACTACTGCACTTATGCCATAGACAAAATTAAAGGTACCAATAGCTACAGCTGAATGATTAATTAATACTCCTTTTTTTAAAAATGTCCAAAAAAATTCTATGACATAACCAAATAAAGAACAAAATATAAAAATATAAAATAAATTATAAAAATTTAACTTCTCTTTCATAATTTTCACTTACAATCATTATAGCATATGAAGAAAAATTAATAAATGTTATTTATTTTTTTAAGTTCAATGCATTATTTAAATAGGAAGTTCAATATAAAAGGTAGTATATTTATCATTTGTTCTAGCATAAATATTTCCATTATGTAATAAAACAATTTCTTTAGCAATAGCAAGGCCTAAACCACTACCACCAGTTTTAGAATTTCTAGAATAATCTGCCCGATAAAATTTCTCAAATATTTTATCTAATTTATCACTTGGAATTACTCCTTTATTTCTAACAGAAATATGTAATGTATTAATATTACGATAAATTTTAATATCAATTCTATCATCTTGACTATAGTAAATAGCGTTTTTAATCAAATTACTAAATACTCTTGCTAGTTTACTAGAATCGCCCATTATTTCAATTTTCTCATTTATTTCTAAAAATATATTTTTATTCATCTCTTTAAGTAATGGATAAAAATCATCAATTAATTGTTCAAACATCATATTAATGTTTAAAACTTCCTTATTTATAACAATTGTTTCGGAATTAAAACGGGCTATATCAAATAATTCATTTATTAATTCTTCTAATTTATAAGCTTTATCTAAACTTATTTTTAAATACTTATTTTGTTGTTTTTTAGGCATATCCTCTACTTCATCAAGTAAAGATAAATAACCAATAATTGAAGTAAGTGGAGTTTTTAAATCATGGGCTAAATACACAATTAAATCGTTCTTTTTTTGTTCATTTTCTCTAGCTAATCTTTCATTTTTCTCAGACTCTCTTTTAAAATTATTCAATTTTTGTTGCAAAGGTTCTAATTCTTTAGGTAACTCTATATATAAAATATCTTTATTATATATATCATTAATGGCATTAACTAAGTTTTTAATAAAAGATTTAAATTTAAATATTAATTGGCAAAGAATTACAAAAATGCCACTAAGCCAAATAGTAAATACAATGGTAAACAATAAATTCTTATTTAAATAATTATATTTTAAATCATAGTAATAATCCCCAATTAAATCATAAAGCCATTGAAATTCTGCTAAATTTAAATACATACGTATAAGACTAAAAATTACAAGAAGAATAATAGTCCATATAATTATATTTCTAATAGCCTTATAAATAATTTTATTGATAACATCATCTTTAGTTTTCAATTTTATACCCTACTCCCCAAATAGTAATGATATATTTTGGATTTTTACCATTATCATGCATTTTTTCTCTCAAATGTCTTATATGAACCATTACTGTATTATTATCATTTTCATAATATTTTTCTTGCCAAACATATTTAAATAAATCTTCCATTTTAACTACTTTACCTCTATTTAAACATAAATACCACATGATAGAAAATTCTATTGGTGTTAATTCAATTTTTTGATCATTAAAATAAAATTCATGGGTTAAATTATTAATCACTATATTTCGAAAATCTATAATATTATCATTATCATATATATTTTCATTATATTTGGTATATCTTCTTATTTGTGCTTTTACTCTAGCCACTAATTCTAATGGTTGAAATGGTTTGGTAATATAATCATCAGCACCAAAATTAAACCCTTTTATTTTATCTACCTCTTCAACTTTAGCAGTAACAAAAATAATAGGAAAATTATATTTCTTTCTAATTTCTTGACATAAAGCAAAACCATCCATATCTGGCATCATAATATCTAAGATAGCTAAATCTATTTTAGTATTCTCTAATGTTTTTAAAATATTTTTACTTTCATAAAATTTATAAACACAAAAATCAGCACTTTGTAAATATATTTCAATTAAATCAGCAATCTGTTTTTCATCATCTACCACTAATATATTCATAAAACCTCACTCAATTATTATAACAAATTTTAAATATATAGTTCCCATAAATTCCTTATTTGTGACTTTAATCTATCATAATCCCATAACATATGACTTCTTATTTTACTAAATGGATCATTGATTTTTAATTTTCCATCTTCTATTCCAGCAATGACTATATAATGACCATTTATAGTAAAGTCTCCTTTTCTCACATTACAAATAATTAAATGACCCTTCTCTAAAGAATTATATATTATCTCTTTAGAAAGAGGTAACTCATTTACAGTAAGGCCATATTCTTTAGCCCCATTTCTGATTAAATCCCAAGTTGTTCCGACATTTTTGATATACCATCCTTTTTCTTTACCCATTTTAGCTATCTTATAAGGAGTAATCGTATTATCGCATTTAAAATACGCTACTACCATGGAAAGAGCTGTTGGTCCACATCCACTAACTGCAATACAACTACCAATAAAATCTGCAT
>CANQZN010000074.1 GCA_947628365.1 uncultured Bacilli bacterium
ATAAAGGGCTTAAAACTTTAATAGATTTAAGATATATGAAGATTATTAAAGGTGAAAAAGGAGTTAATGGTAAAGGTTCTAATAAATATGGCTCTAATGCTGAAGATGTTATAATCCATGTTCCTGCGGGAACAACTATTACCGACTTAGATACTAATTTAGTAATTGCTGATTTAGTTAATGAAGATGATGAAATAGTTATTGCTCATGGAGGAAGAGGTGGTAAAGGTAATAAAGCTTTTGCTACTCATGATAATCCTGCTCCTAAATTTAGTGAAAAAGGAGAACCCGGGGAAATAAGACTCATTAAATGTGAACTTAAAATGCTTGCGGATGTTGGTCTAGTTGGTCTTCCATCAGTTGGTAAAAGTACTTTATTATCCCAAATAAGTGCTAGTAAACCAAAAATTGCTGCATATCATTTTACTACTTTATCACCTAATTTAGGTGTTGTTAAATTGCAAGATCATCGTACTTTTGTCATGGCTGATTTACCGGGTATTATTGAAGGGGCTAGTGAAGGGGCTGGCCTTGGCGAAAAATTCTTAAGACATGTTGAGAGAACTAGAATAATTTGTCATATTATCGATATGGCTGCTACTGAAGGTAGAGATCCAATCGAAGACTATGAAATAATTAGAAAAGAATTATCAAAATATAGTGATAAATTAAATAAAAAACTGGAAATAGTTGTGGCAAATAAAATGGATATTGAAGGTTCTTATGATAATTTAGTTAAATTTAAAGCTAAATATCCAGATAAAATAGTTTATCCAATTAGTGCTATGAATAATACTGGAGTCAGTGAACTACTTACATATATTGCTGATAAATTAGAGGAAATAAGTAAAGATTCTATTTATCAAGGTAGTGAATATGAAAGCCATTTAATTTTTAAATTTAAATCAGAAAAGCCATATACAATTACTAAAGATAATAATATATGGGTAATAAAAGGGGAAGAAATAGAAAGACTATTTAATATGACTAAGTTTAATGAAGATGAAGGCGTTTTAAGATTTGCTCGTAAATTAAAAGCTATGGGTGTTGAAGATGAACTAGAAAAAATGGGAGCAAAAAGAGGGGATGAAGTACAAATATTAGATTACATCTTTGAATTTAAAGAATAATTATTGCGAAATTATTTTAATTATATTATAATAAAAATAGTTTAAGATATAGGGTGATATTAATGGATAATGAAAATAATGAAAAAAATGGAGTAAATAAAACTTATATAGCATTTGCAGTCATTTTTGTACTAGCACTTGCTCTACTTGGCATTGCATCTAGTTATGCTTATTATAAACTTAATGTAGAAGATTCAAAATCTAAAACAAATGTAAAAATTGAAACTGATTGTATTGATGTGTCTTTTGAGGATCAAACAGAACAAGTTAATGAATTATCATATAAATACCCCATTACAGATGAATTCGCTTTAAGCGAGAATGGTGTTAAACCAATTACTTTGAAAGTTAAAAATAACTGTACAAATAATACAGGTACAGTTCCTTATGTTTTAACTTTAGCTTCAATTCAAAATGGCGAAAGTACATTAGAAGACAGCAAAGTTAGATATCATGTTAAAAAGCAAAAAACAGGTGAAGAGGAAGCAGTACTTAAGACTACTAATTATTTAAATAAACTAGAAAAACTTACTGAAGGTTCTCAAGCTTATACATTATTAACTGGCGAACTTGCTAATAATAACCGCCTCGTTGGAAATACAACTCCATATATAATTGATACTGGTGATTTAGGTAATAATGATGAAATAACATATAAAATTTATTTATGGGTAGATTATTATGAAGGTGATAGTCAAATGTATGAAGCAGGTGAACACCAACATGATAGTGAAAAATATGATAACTCAACTAAAAATAAAACTTTTAAAACAATATCAAGTATCTTAATAAATACAAGTATAAATCCAATTGAAGGTCAAGCGGACGACAATAGTTTAGATAGTTAATTTTTAAAGATAAAAGAAATAAAAACCTTTTATCTTTTTTTATTATTTAGTATAATTAAATTGGTGATAATAATGTATAGTTATTTTAATGGCATAATTGATAGTGCTAATTCTAATAGCATTGATATAGATGTAAATGGTGTTGGTTACAATGTTTTTGTTCCTAACCCATATAGCTATGAAATTGGTAAAACATATAAAGTATATGTGTATAATCATATTAGAGAAGATGAATATTCTTTGTATGGTTTTAAATCTTTAGAAGAAAAGGAATTATTTTTAAAACTTATTAGTGTTAAAGGTATGGGGCCTAAAGTTGCAAGTGGTATATTTGCTACTGGCTCTATTGCTGGTATAGTTGATGCGATTAATAAAGAGAATATCTTATATTTAACTAAGTTTCCTAAGATTGGGGATAAACTAGCAAGACAAATAGTTCTTGATTTAAAAGGCAAAGTAAATGTAGATATCTCTAGTAGTGAAGAAGAAGATTCAAGAGATGATTTAATTAGTGTACTTGAAAATTTAGGCTATAAAACTGCGGAAATTAAAAAAGTTTTACCTAATATTGATGCATCTAACACTTTAGAAAATCAAGTTAAAGAAGCTTTAAAACTATTATTAAAATAAACTAATTAAAAGAAAGACAGGAGGTTACTTATGGACAAGAGAATTGTAAGTAGTGAAGAAAGTGCTGAAGATATATTTGAAAAAAGTATAAGACCAGAAGTATTAGATGAATATGTTGGTCAAACAGAAATAAAAGAAAATTTAAGAGTATTTATTAAAGCTGCAAAGATGCGTAATGAACCTCTAGATCATGTTTTATTATATGGTCCTCCAGGACTAGGTAAGACAACCCTTGCTCATATTATTGCAAATGAACTTGGTTCTACTTTAAGAACTGCTAGTGGTCCTTCCATTGAAAAATCAGGTGATTTAGCAGCAATACTTTCTAATCTTGAACCAGGAGATGTTTTATTTATTGATGAAATTCACAGGATGCCTTCTTATATTGAAGAAATATTGTATCCTGCTATGGAAGATTTTGAAATTGATTTAGTTATTGGTGGTGGGGAAGGTAAAAGTAAAAGCATTAAAATTAATTTACCACCATTTACTTTAGTAGGGGCTACTACTAGATCAGGTGATTTATCAAGTCCTCTTCGAGATAGATTTGGAATCGTTGCCAAACTTGAGTATTATTCTTTTGAAGAATTAAGAGATATAGTTAAAAGAAGTGGTAAAGTCTTTGATATAAATGTCAATGATGATGCAGCTATGGAAATAGCTAAAAGAAGTCGTAAAACTCCAAGAGTTGCTAATAGATTATTTAGAAGAGTTAGAGATTTTGCTTTAGTTGAAGGTACTGGTGAAATCGATTTAGATATTACTAAAAGAGCTTTAAAACGCCTTAAAGTAGATGAGTCAGGTCTTGATAATATCGATAGAGAATATTTAACTAGTTTAATTGAAAAATTTAATGGTGGTCCAGTTGGTGTTGAAACTATTGCGACTAGTATAGGAGAAGAAGTAACTACTGTTGAAGATGTTGTGGAACCTTATTTATTACAAGAAGGTTTTATAAAAAGAACAAGAAGTGGAAGAGTTGCGACAGAAAAAGCCTATAAGTCTTTAGGATATAGTTATAATATTGGCTTTTTCAAGGAGGATTAAAATGACTTTATTAGATGGAAAAAAAGTTAGTCAAGAATTATTAGATAATTTAAAAATAGAAATTAGTAAATTACCTAAAAAATTAGGCTTTGCTGTTATTTGGGTAGGTAATGATGATGCTAGTGCTATTTATGTTCGTAATAAACTTAAGAAATGTGAAGAAATGGACATTGATGGTAAATTATATCATTTAGAAGACAATACAAGTGAACAAGAAATATTAGATTTAATTGATAAGTTAAATGATGATCCAAAAGTAAATGGTATTTTACTTCAAAGTCCTGTACCAGAACATATTGATATTGTCAAATGTTTTAACCATATTAAACCTAGTAAAGATATAGATGGTTTTTCTAATGTATCTGTAGGTAATTTATGTTTAGGTAAACCATCACATATCTCTTGTACTCCTAAAGGTATAATAGCCCTATTAGATTATTATAAAATAGATTTACAAGGTAAAAATGTTTGCCTAATTAATAGAAGTAATATAGTTGGTAAACCACTTTTTAATTTATTAATTGGAAGAGATGCTACTATAACTATGTGCCATTCTAAAACTCGTAATTTAAGTGAATTTACTAAAAATGCCGATATTGTTATTAGTGCTGTTGGTAAACCTAATTTTATTACGGCTGATATGATTAAAGACGGGGCAGTTGTAATAGATGTTGGCATAAGTCGTATTGATGGTAAAGTTAAGGGAGATGTTGATTTTGCAAATGTTGCTCCGAAAACATCATTTATTACCCCAGTTCCAGGTGGTGTTGGCCCTATGACAATAGCTATGATATTTGAAAATTTATTAGAAACAGAAAGGATGAAATAAAGATGGATAAATGTTTAAAAGATGCCTTAAATAAAGAAAGAAAAAGACAAGAAGAAAATATTGAATTAATTGCTTCTGAAAATTATGTATCAAAAGATATATTAGAATTACAAGGTAGTATTTTAACTAATAAATATGCTGAAGGATATCCCGGTAAAAGATATTATGGTGGTTGTGAAAATATTGATATATTTGAAAGTAAAGCCATAGAATATGCTAAAAAGTTATTCAATTGTAATTATGCAAATGTTCAACCTCATAGTGGTTCTAGTGCTAATATGGCAGTTTATAGAGCCTTACTTAATCATGGAGATAAAGTTATGGGCATGAATTTAAGTCATGGTGGTCATTTAACTCATGGTTATAAATTAAATTTTAGTGGTATTGATTATGAAGTAGTTAGTTATGATGTTGATAGCGAAACTGAAGAAATAGATTATGAAGCATTAAGAAGTCTTGCCATAAAAGAAAAACCAAAAATGATTATTGCTGGTGCTTCTGCTTATTCAAGAATAATCGATTTTAAGAAATTTAGAGAAATATGTGATGAAGTAGGAGCTTACCTATTTGTTGATATGGCCCATATTGCTGGTTTAGTCGCCACTAATCTTCATCCATCACCAATTCCTTATG
>CANQZN010000075.1 GCA_947628365.1 uncultured Bacilli bacterium
ACTAAGATTTGACACTTTAATTATATGATATTTTTCCCGTTTTGAAAATACTTTTAATTCTGGTTTTTGGGTGGTTTACAGATTTTCTTTCAATTGCATTTATTTTCTTACTTTGCGAAAAAAATTTTTTGTTTTATCTTTTTCTCTATTTTTTCACTTAAAAAGGAGTGCTTTTTATTTTTCACTCCTTAAAGCTGGACTATTTATTTAGCCTTTCTTCTATTCGCATTAATCTATTATATTTAGCTATCCTCTCACCTCTACAGACAGAACCAGTTTTAATAAAAGGAATACCAAAACCAACTGCTAAATCAGCAATAAATGTATCTTCAGTTTCACCACTACGATGACTAATAATTGTTTTATAATTATTCTTTTTAGCCATCATAATTGTTTTAGTCATCTCCGAAATAGTTCCTATTTGATTTGCTTTAAGTAAGATAGCATTACCAGCATTTAATTTAATACCAGCTTCAAGTAATGATGCATTAGTGCAAAAATGATCATCACCCACAATCATTATTTTATCACCAACCAATTTAGTTAAAACAGCTAAACTTTCCAAATCATTTTCTTCAAATGGGTCTTCAATACTAATTATTGGATAATTTCTTATTAATTCCATATAAAATTTAATTAAATCATTAGCACTAAATTGTGAGCCATCTAAATGATAAATATTTCTCTCTTTATCATATAATACTGAGGCTGCAATATCTAGTGCAATTAAAACATCTTTACCTGGATGATAATTAGCTTCATTAATAGCATCTAAAATAACATCTAAGGCTTCAGTAGTTCTACTTAGATTAGGAGCAAAACCTCCTTCATCACCTACACCAGTTGAAAGTCCTCTTTTCTTTAAAATACCTTTTAAAGTATGATATATTTCACTTGATGCTTGGATTCTTCTTGCCTCCCCTTTCATAATAGGTACAATCATAAATTCTTGAACATCTAATCTATTATCAGCATGTGCTCCCCCATTTAAAATATTGACCATTGGAATTGGTAAACTAACTTTACCATAAGTTACATATTCATATAATTCTTTATTTTGTAATTTAGCTAAACACTTTAAACAAGCAAGGGAAACCGCTAAAGTAGCATTAGCACCTAATCTACTTTTATTAGTAGTTCCATCTAATTTTAATAATATCTTATCAACATTAACTTGATCTAATTTTTGCCCAATTAAAGCATTTCTGATTATTGTATTAACATTTTCTACTGCCTTTAAAACTCCTTTACCAAAATATCTACTTTGGTCATTATCTCTAAGTTCTAAAGCTTCTTTGGAGCCAGTTGATGCTCCACTAGGTACGGATGCAGTACAAGTAATATTATTTGCAAGTACCATTTCTACTTCTATGGTTGGATTACCTCTACTATCTAGTATCTCTCTTGCATGTACATCTTTAATATTCATTATTCTTATCACCCTATAATTTTAGTATAACCATCTCTGTATTTTTTAACAAGAAAAAAAGAAGTGTTTTACACCTCTTTTTACTAAGCAATAAAATATTTACTACGACGTCTAAATAAAATAGTATTTATTAAATCAAATATACCATAACCTAGTAAACAAATACCAGTTACTTTAATTACTGCTTCTCCATCTGTGAAAAATGTTACAACACCTAAAATAGCAATTAAAATACCCATACCTAAAACTACTATCCAACTAGATTCATTAAATTTCTTTAAGAATAAACTATAATTTATCTTTTGAACACCACCAACTAAGAAGTAAATACCTAAAATAATTGATAAGATTTTGCCACTAAACATAGCAACAACCCCTAAAAGAATTAATAAAGCCCCAAATATTAAATTATTATTATAAAGGTCTATATTACCTCTTTTAAAATAAGAAAATATAGATACTGCTCCATTAGCAATTAAAATCATACCAGTTACAACTGATACTAAAACATTACTTGCATTAGCACCGGCAAAAAACATAATTCCTACTAAAATATAAACGATAGATAAACATAAGTCAATTAATGTTATAACATTAAATATTCCTCTAACTTCTCCTAAAATTTTATCAAACATATTACCACCATCTAAATTATACTAATAAATTCTTTCTTAATCAAGGAATTTATGCTATAATATGCCCAAGAAAAGAGATGATACTATGGATTTAAAAGCTCTTAGTATTGAGGAATTTACTGAATTTCAAAAGACGCATCCATTAAGTAATTTATATCAAACTGTTAACTATGGTATTTTTATGGCTGAAAATGGTTATGATTATGAACTTATTGGCTTAGTTAAAGATGATGTGATTTTAGCAGCCTCTCTTATATTAATTAAACCCATTGGTATTAAATGCTTTTATGGTTATGCTCCAAGAGGGTTCTTAATTGATTATCAAGATGAAGAATTAGTTCATATTTTTATAGAAAAGTTAAAAAAATATTATTATGAAAAAAATGTTATTTTTATAAAAATTAACCCTAATATTCCTGTGGGTGAAGTTAATTTAAACACTTATGAAATTATTCCTACTGATAACTATAATATAACTAATTTATTAATTAGAAATCATTGTCAAAAATTATTAGATAATTTATATTTTGAAGCTAAATTACCAAGATTTAATGCGATAATAGATACCCAAGAATTTGATATCAAAAATATAGATAAAAATACTCGTTGTAAAATTAAAAAAGGGTTACGTAAAGGTTTAAAATTTGAAAAAGCTACTAAAGAAAACATTAATACTTTTTATACACTCACTAAAGATACTAGTAATGGTGAATATTTCTATCAAGATTTATTTACAGCTTTTGAAAGAGATAACAATATAGATTTATTCTTAGTATCTATCGATTATAGTGAATTTTTAGATAATAGCCAATATATGTATCAAAAAGAATTAGAAAGAAATAATAAATTAAATGAAAAATTAGCATCATTTTATAGTGAAAGATTAATTAATACAAAAATGAGTAGTGATAAAATATTATTATCTTATAAAAGTGATATTATGGAAGCTACTAAAGGAATAAATGATAATAGAAAAGTTTATATAGCTGGTGCTATTGCTATTAAAAATAATGATACTGTAACTATTATGTATAGTGCATTTAATAAAGATTATAAAAGATTTTCACCAAATTATTTCTTATATTATAGTCTTATTAAATATTATCAAAATGACTATAAATATATAGATTTAAATGGTGTTGTTGGAGATTTCACTCACGAAAATGAATATACCGGTTTGAATAGATTTAAATTAGGTTTTAAACCCAAACTTTATGAGTATATTGGAGAATTAGATTTATTAATTGAACCAAAAAGTTATAACATTTTATTAGAAAATGGTATACTTGCTAAAGAATTTAACAAAAAAGCCAATTAAGGCTTTTTTAATTGGCTATAATAAAGGGATCTGTAATTGTACCAGTTGCCTCTTTATTTAACAATTTTTCAGATGCCTTAATAAAGAATACAGGACGTACTACATAACCACGAGTTAAACGAGCATATCCACTATTACCACTGGTATCAATAGCATGACCAATGAAGAACCCATCCCTATGCCACCACCCGAATCGCGACATCGTCCACTCATGAGAACTTGGTGCTTCTTTATCATTTTGCGATAGATGCATCCATCCAGTTCTACATACACCATAATTATTTTGATCATATTGGCAATTAGCATCATCACTTACGGAATAATGATAATCATGAAGATACATTAAACTTACTTTTCCTTCAAATATTTTTGTCCATTTTTCGTCATTATGTGGAATATAATAAACTGTTTCTCCATTGTGTGATGATTCATCATTTTCTACCACTGCTGATGTTGCTCCCGGATCATCTTCTTTTGCTTTTTCATCCCATATTGTACCTTTTTGTCCTGTTTCTACCTTATATAATTCTTCTCCTATTTGTTTTGCGCCCATTGTATCATTACTCAACATATCTCCATATGTCCAGGTATTATCAGATATTTTTTCTTTCCAATTACTTGGAATATAATCTTCATTTTGCAAAAAGTTAGTACCATTTATTGCATTATATATATTACTTTTTGGAAATTCTATATCTTCATCATAGTTATCATACCAATTTATTGTTTTATTTAATGCTTCTTTCTTTATTACTTTTACCCTTCCAGTAGATGCTTCTATCCCTATTATTCGATACATATATTTATCTGTATCACCTTTACAAGCATTTTGATCACTAGTTCCGAAACAAATATAATTATTTATACCTTCACTTTGTTGACCTTGAAACCGATACATTGCTCCTCGTACTTTTTCTGCCTTTAAACCACTCGGATTTTTTTCTTTTATTTCTAATCCTAAACTTTTGTCAAAATATAAATAACAATATGTTGTATTTCCACTTGTTATTGTTACTTTATCATTTTCATAACTGAGTACTTCATTTAATTCATTGCCATTATTATCTATACATTTTGATTCGGTTAGATTAAGTACATACATATCTGGAAATTTATTATCTTCTACTTTGACATAATTATTGTCATCATCTTCTTTATACATAGCAAAAGTTTTATTATTTAAATCTTGTTTCAATATTACATTATCTAACTTTACTTCTTCTTTTGGTTTTGCTACTATGACACCAGTTATGATTACTCCTACCAAAAGTATTATCAATAAATATTTTTTGTTAATTATTCTCATAAAATATCATTCCTTTATTTTATAAGATAATTATATATTACCCCCCCC
>CANQZN010000076.1 GCA_947628365.1 uncultured Bacilli bacterium
TCGGAGGCATACGCTCTATCCAACTGAGCTACAAGAACAATTCAATTATAACACAACTAATAAAAAAAACAATTTATATCAAATTAGTGTATTTTTAATGACTAAAAAATTTGAAAATGTTATAATTTATATAAGAGGTACATTATGAGTTATTTAGACACTTTAAATAAAGAACAAAAGGATGCAGTAATGCATATTAATGGACCATGTCTTGTAGTTGCGGGTGCTGGTTCTGGTAAAACAAAAGTATTAACTAGTAGAATAGCTTATTTAATTGAACAAGGTATTTATAGTGGTAATATTTTAGCTATAACATTTACTAATAAAGCTGCTAAGGAAATGAAAGAAAGAGTTAGTAAAATAGTTAAAGATAACTATGCTTTTGTTGGAACATTTCACTCTTTAGGTTTAAGAATAATTAAAGAAAATTATGAAGTATTGGGGCTTACTAAAAATTTTACAATATTAGACTCTGAAGATGTCTTAAGTGTTATTAAAAAAATAATGAAAGATTTAAATATTGATATAAAATTAATATCTCCAGCCTATATTAGAAATCGTATTAGTTTTATTAAAAATGAAATGTTAAGTGATAGTGAAGTAGAAAAATATTTTTTATCGGATATAGAAAAATATGCCAAAGAAGTTTATTTCCGTTATGAAAAAACTTTACAAAAAAATAAAGTAGTAGACTTTGATGATTTATTAAAATTACCTGTTAAATTATTTTTAGAGCATGAAGATATTTTGGAACATTATCAAGATAAATATCAATTTATTTTAGTGGATGAATATCAAGATACAAATGAAGTTCAATATAAATTTATTAAATTATTAAGTAAAAAATATCGTAATCTATTTGTAGTGGGTGATCAAAATCAAGCAATATATGGGTTTAGACAAGCTAATTATAAAAATATTTTAAATTTTGAAAAAGATTATCCTGATGCTTATGTAGTTGTATTAAATCAAAATTATCGCAGTACCACGAATATATTAAATGCCGCTAACTCAGTAATTAAAAATAATATTGAAAGAAAAGATGTCAATTTATTTAGTGAATTAGGTGAGGGAGTTAAAGTTAAGTATTTAAGATATAATAATGGGATGGATGAAGCAAATGGTATAGTAAGTGAGATAAATAATTTATTATCACTGGGGTATCAAAAGAAAGATATAGCTATTTTCTATAGAACTAATGCTCAATCAAGACTTTATGAAGAGGTACTTTTAAAAAATAATCTTGTTTATAAAGTTGTAGGTAGTTTTTACTTTTATAAAAGAAAAGAAATTAAAGACTTAATTAGTTATTTGAAATTAATTGAAAATCATGATGATGATATATCTTTAAAAAGAATTATTAATGAACCAAAAAGAGGTATTGGTAATAAAACTATTGAAAATTTAGAATTAGAAGCAGTAAGAAATAATACTTCCATGTATGAAACAATTAATAAGGGTAAGGAATTAGAATTTAAAAATATTATTGAAGAATTAACAACAGATAGTAAGACTTTATCTTTAACTGAATTAATTGATGATGTTTTAGAAAAATCGGGAATAAAAGAAGATTTAACTAAAGATAAGAGCCTAGATGGTGAACTTAGACTAGAAAACTTAATGGAATTTAGAAGTATAACAGAAAGTTACCAAAATGTTACTGGTAGTGTTAATTTGAGTGACTTTTTAGATGAAATTAGTTTAATTGCTGATATTACAGAGCATAAAGAAATAGATGATGCGATTACCTTAATGACTTTTCACTCTGCTAAGGGGTTGGAATTTAAAGTTGTATTTATGGTCGGAATGGAAGAAGGCTTAATGCCTCATGCTAATTCTTATGAAGAAGAAAAAGGAATTGAAGAAGAAAGAAGACTTTGCTATGTAGGTATTACAAGAGCAAAAGAAAGACTATATCTAACCAATGCCAAAATGCGTCTATTATATGGTAAAGATATGCTTAACCCAGTATCAAGATTTATAAATGAAATAGATGAGAAATATTTAGAAACTAATATTAAAGAAGAAAAGAAAATAATAAATAATTTTAAAAGTGATTATTTAGATAATACTAATAATGATGCTGAATATAAAAGTGGTGATGTAGTAAATCATATGCAATTTGGTCGTGGTGTTGTTATAGAAGTAGATGATAAATTTGTAACAATTGCTTTTAATAAGCGATTTGGTATAAAGAAAATATTAAAAAATTATAAGGGTATAAAGAAAGGATAGAGATTATGAAAGAAGATTTAACACTTGTAGTTTTAGCTGCTGGAATGGGTAGCAGATTTGGAGGGCTTAAACAAATAGAACCAGTTGGGCCTAATGGAGAGTTTATAATTGATTATTCAATTTATGATGCTATTAAAGCTGGTTTTACAAAAGTAGTATTTATTATTAAAGAAGAAAATTATGAAGTATTTAAAAATACTATTGGTAGTAGAGTTGAAGATAAGATTAAAGTTTTCTATGCTTTTCAAAAAAATAGTGATGTACCAGATACCGTAAAGATACCTAGTGAAAGAGTAAAACCACTTGGTACAGCTCATGCTATATATGCAGCCAGAGATATAATAAATGAAAAATTTGCTATTATTAATGCTGATGATTTTTATGGTAGAGATGGTTATATGAAAGCTGCTGAATTTTTAAGAAGTGCTTCAATGTTAGAATATGGTAATATTGCTTATGAAGTTGGTAATACCCTAACAGAAAATGGTGCTGTTAAAAGAGGAGTTATATTTGATGAGGATGGCTATCTAGTTAAAATGGTAGAAAGTTCTATTCAAAAAGTTGATGGTAAAGTAATTGCTTCTCCTTTATCTAAAGAACCCTCATTTGAAATTCCTGAAAATCAAACAGTATCAATGAATTTATTCTGTTTTACACCTAAAATATTTGAATACTTAAAAAATAATATAGAAGATTTCTTTATAAATAATGATGATATTTTAAATTGTGAGTGGTTAATTCCTAATGTTGCTGTAGAAAGTGCTAAAGCTAATGGTACGAAAATGCGTATAGTTAAAACTAATAGTAAATATTATGGTATGACTTATAGAGAAGATTTAGAAGATTTAAAAAAGGGTATCCAAAACGAAATAAATAATGGTGTATATAATAGTAACTTATGGGGATAAATATGAATCCACAAGAAAGAATAAATGAATTAGTTAATATATTAAATGAAGCCAATTATAATTATTATGTTTTAGATAATCCTACTATAACTGATCAAGAATATGATAAATATTTAAGAGAGTTAATTAATTTAGAAGAAAAATATCCCGAATATGTTTTAATTGATAGTCCAACTAAAAGAGTTGGGGGAGAAGTATTAGATAAGTTTAATAAAGTTACCCATGAAATACCAATGCTTAGTATTAGTGATGTTTTTAATGAAGATGAAGTTCGTGATTTTGATGCTAAAATAAAGAAAATGGGTGTTAAACCAGAATATGTTTGTGAACTTAAAATAGATGGTCTTAGCGTATCATTAAAATATGAACATGGCATTTTAGTAAGAGGAGCAACTCGTGGTGATGGTGTAGTTGGAGAAGATATAACTCATAATGTTAAAACTATTAAAGTAATACCATTAAAATTAGATAGAGATATTGATATTGAAGTAAGAGGAGAAATTTATATGGAAAAAGAAACTCTTGCTAAAATCAATAGAGAAAGAGAAATAGAAGGATTACCTCTTTTACAAAATGTTAGAAATGCAGCAGCGGGTAGTGTAAGACAATTAGACTCTAAAATTGCTGCCAAAAGAAATTTAAATAATTTTATTTATCACTTACCTAATCCTCTAGATTATAGTATCACTACCCATTATGATGCCTTAAAATTTATGGAAGAATTAGGTTTTAAAGTAAATCCTGCTAATAGACTTGTTAAAAGTATCGATGAAGCTATAGAATTTATTGAAGAGTATACTGAAAAAAGAGAAAGCCTACCTTATGAAATAGATGGTGTAGTAATTAAAGTAAATGATCTGAATGATCAAAGAGAATTAGGTTATACTGCTAAATATCCAAGATGGGTAGTCGCGTATAAATTTCCTCATAGTGATGTTTTAACAAAACTAAAAGATATTATTTTTACAGTAGGAAGAACTGGACAAATTACTCCTAATGCTGTATTAGAGCCAGTTTTAGTTATGGGTTCAACAGTAGCAAGAGCAACTTTACATAATGAAGATTTTGTTAATAATTTAGGCTTAATGATTGGTGATATAGTAGAGGTGCATAAAGCAGGTGATGTTATTCCTGAAG
>CANQZN010000077.1 GCA_947628365.1 uncultured Bacilli bacterium
CCGGGGGGGGTAATATATAATTATCTTATAAAATAGAAAGAAGATATTTTATGAGAATAATTAACAAAAAATATTTATTAGTAATACTTTTAATTGGAATAATATTAACTGGTTTTATAATATTTAAACCAAAAGAAAATGTTAAGTTAGATAATGTCATATTGAAACAAGAAGTAAATAATAAAACTTTTGCTATGTATACTGAAACAGATAATGGTTATGAGGAATATGAAGGAAATAAATTTCCAGATATGTATGTACTTAATATAGAAAAATCAAAATGTATAGATAATAATGGAAAAGAATTAGAAAATGTATTAAGTTATGAAAATGATAAAGTAACAATAACAAGTGGAAACACAACATATTGTTATTTATATTTTGATAAAAGTTTGGGGCTTGAAATAAAGGAGAAGACGCCAAATGGTTTAAAGACAGATAAAGAAAGAGGAGCAATGTATCGTTTCCAAGGACAACAAAGTGAAGGTATAAATAACTATATATGTTTTGGAACAAGTAAAAAAGAAGAAAGTGGTTATGTTGATTGTGGGCTAGCAGATTATGATTTTAAAAATTCAATCACAATGATTGCTAGATTAAAATTTAATGATTTAGAAAGTGATCAACAATTTCTTGGAAATTGGGAAGTCGCTGGTGGAGGATTAACGTTTTATACCTCAGTTTTGCAAATTGCGGTGTATATTGATGATGGTTACAAAGTTGTAGATAGCACACATAATTTTAGTTTAGATATGTACTACACTGTGGTGAGTGTTTACGATGGTGAAGAAATGAGTATATATATTGATGGGCAAAAGGTAATTAGTCAGAAACTGAGTGGAAATATAAAACCTAGTATCATGCCAATATACTTAGGTGCGAATCCAAATCCAGATAGTAATACTGCCTATTCTTATACTACCTTTACAGATGCTTTAGTATTTGATTCAGCTTTAACTGAAACAGAAATAGAAAAATATTTTAGTGGAGAAATAAACGAAGAACTAGTACTTAGTGAATATGTTAATAAATATGCTGATAAAAAATCAGATCAAGAATTATTACTATATTATAAATTTGATTAATTAATATTTAATCGTTGAATAACAAACGTTTGTGATATAATAAGTACAGCAAGGTGATAAGCATGGAAAAGAATTATAATTTATCCAAATCAAGATATTGTAATGGTTTGCAATGTCCAAAAATGCTTTGGTTAGATGAATATAAAAGTGAAGAAAAAAGTGATGTTAATAATGATTCAGTTTTAGATAATGGTACGGAAGTAGGTATAATTGCTAAAGATTTATTTGAAAACAGAATAGATATAGAGTTTAATAGTGATTTACAAAAGATGATTGACGATACTAAAAACGCTTTAAATAATAAAAATATTGTTGTAACAGAAGCATCTTTTAATTATGAAAATAATTTTTGTAGTGTAGATATATTAGTTAAAAATGATAGTGATTTTCTAGTCTATGAAGTAAAAAGTAGTACAGAAGTAAAAGATATATATATTGAAGATTTAACTTATCAAGTATATATTTTAAAAAGTTTAGGTTATCATGTTAAAAGTGCTAATATAGTATATATCAATGGTGGTTATACAAGATGCGGAGAACTTAATTTAAAAGAATTATTTAAAATAAAAAATTTAACTAAAGTAGTTAATGATAAACTATCTTTAGTTAAAGATAATATTAATAGTATTTGTACCATTTTAAAAGAAAAAGAAGAACCAACAATTGATTTAGACATGCATTGTGTAACACCTTATGAATGCCCATTTTTTAAATATTGTACTAGAGGTTTACCAAAGAATAATGTTTTTAAATTAAGAGGTATGGCTAATAGTAAAAAATTTTCATTATATAAAAGTAATATATATTCTTATGAAGAGTTATTAAAGGCGAATATCAATGAAAAATATAAACAACAAATAGAATTTGAATTATTTAATAAAGAAGATTACATAGATAAAGATGAAATTAAAAAGTTTTTAGATACATTAAGTTATCCTTTATATTTTTTAGATTTTGAAACATTTCAACAAGCAATACCTAAGTATGATGGCATCAAACCTTATATGCAAATACCTTTTCAATATTCACTGCATTATATAAAGTCAAAAAACTCTAAATTAGAACATAAAGAATTTTTAGCTGTTGCTAATGTTGATCCAAGGAGGCATCTTGCTGAATCACTAGTTAAAGATATACCTAAAGATGTTTGTACTCTTGCTTATAATATGAGCTTTGAAAAAACAGTTATTAAAAACTTAGCTTATTTATATCCAGATTTAGCTGACCATTTAATGAATATCCATGATAATATAAAAGATTTAATGCTTCCGTTTTATCATAGAAATTATTATACAAGATCTATGTTTGGTTCTTATTCAATTAAGTATGTTTTACCGGCATTATTTCCGAGTGATGATGCTTTAAATTATCACAATTTAGATTTAATTCATAATGGTAGTGAAGCAATGAATGCTTATGCTAATTTAGGAGATTTATCCGAAGAAGAACAAATAAAAGTTAGAAATAATTTGCTTAAATACTGTGAATTAGATACTTTTGCAATGGTCAAAATCTGGCAAAAATTACAAGAACAAGTGGAGACTATCAATAATTAAGGAGTAATTATGCGTCAATTAAAGTTTGATAATTATTTTAAAAAAATTGAAGAAGAACCATTACCAATATGGAATAAAAGAGAAGATATACCAGAATATATAATTAAGTATTTTGATAAATATCCGGTGAGAGTAATATTTGATGACATTAAATATTATTGTCCATTTTGTTTAAAAGAATTAAATGATTGTTATTGTGACCATTGCAAACAACAATTTAATAAAGAAATATATTTATATGTTAACGACATTAATAACATTAAAGGATATCAATATAGTGATTTTGTTTTTACATTTGATGTTATTAATGATGAAGTTATTTTATATGTCATAAAAAGAGTAACAACTTATAATAACCCTAATGTAAGTGTTCCATTTTATTATCACTTTTATAAAGTTTATAGAGCATTCCATATTACTAAAAAGGGAATAAAAGATTTACTTAATAATAATATTGAAATGACTTTTGCAGAAATGCATCAAGAGTTACAAGAAACAGAAGAAATATACATTTTAGCTTATGATTTAATTGATGATGATGAAAGTTACTATTTATATGTAGATAATTTAGACTTTCTAAAAAATACTATTTATAAATATACAAAATTATGGAAATTAAAAGATTATTTATTGGATACTAAAGTTAATATTTTAAATATTATTTATGCCCCATTATATAATCAAGATTTTGAATTTTTAATTAAAAATAAATTATATAATATGGCTTTTAGTACATTTTATTTAGAAGATTTTAATAATAAGTTAAAAAAATTATACAAAGATAATAAAGAATTTATAATTAAAAATAATTTAGATTATTATGAATTTAAAGCTTTAGAATTAATTAAATGTCAAGACTTGGATGTTATAAAATTTGTATCAAATAATATAGGTTTAGTTAAAGATATAAAAGAACTTGCAAATATTGATTTTGTAAAATTAAAAAATATAATTAATGAAGAACAATTATATGAATATTATGACTATTTAGATATGGCTAGTAAATTAGGGTTTAATTTAAAAGATAAAAATATTTTATATCCTAAAAATTTTATTCAAGAGCATAATAAAGCATATAAACAAATGCAATTAGTTAATGATCCAAATATTGATAAAAATATTAAGAAAATAGCTAAAAGGTTAGAAGCAAATAAATATGAAGATAAAAAATATGTGATATATCCAGCACCTTCAATTGATAGTTTAATTGAAGAAAGTAGTATGCAAAATAATTGTGTTCGGATGTATGCATCTTCCTATAGTCAAGATAAAACTCATATTTATTTTATGCGGGAAAAAAGTAATATTAATAAATCTTTTGTAACAATCGAAGTTAAGAATAATAAAATAGTTCAAGCTAGAATAAAGAATAATGATTTACCTAGTCAAACTATTGAAAACATATTAAAAAGTTGGGAAAAGACTTTAAAAGATAAAAAGAAAAATGACAAAAATGTTGTGAGTTAACAACATTTTTTTGAAACAAACTTGACACCGGGGGGGGTAATATATAATTATTTTATAAAATAAAGGAGAATTATTTTATGAGAATAATTAACAAAAAATATTTATT
>CANQZN010000078.1 GCA_947628365.1 uncultured Bacilli bacterium
CTCATAAAATATCTTCTTTCTATTTTATAAGATAATTATATATTACCCCCCCCGGTGTCAAGCTGTTATCAAAAAAATGTTGTTAACTTTGAGGTAAGTCTTCAACATTTTTTGCATTATATTCTTCTATTTTTTGATTTAAGTAATTGAAATAATTATTTTTAATTGCGGTACTACTCATAGATATTTTCAAAGAAATTTCACTATTTATTTTTTGAATTTCTTCATCAGTATAAATCTTATCACCATAATAAGTTATTTTACTAGTTGAGGCATTATAATACGCTATTTCATTTTTCCAAGAGCCATCAGCAAAAACTACTCTTGACTCATAATCATCACTTAATAAATCAGTTCCCATATAAAGTCTTGGATCATACTCTAAGCCCATTAAATTAGCAAGAGTTGGTACTAAATTGATATAAGAATTATATTCAGTAAATGACTTAGGTGTCATTGATGGGTTATAGATAACAAATGGTGTTCTTTCAATTTCATAATCTTTTAAATCATGTTTAATCATTTCTGCTACTTGTGTTTTATTAAGTCCATAAGGATAATGATCGGCCAGTAACACTATTACCGTATTATCTAGTTCACCTGCTTCAGTTAATCTATTAATTAATGTTTTAATAGCTTCATCTACTACTTTTAATTTAGATAAATATCTACTAGTGGAAGTTGAATAACCTTCACCTTTAAAATAATCTAAGTATAAATCTCCATAAGTTGAAGATGTTGAATATGGTTGATGAGATGTTACAGTAGTAAGCCAAGTCATAAATGGTTTATCACTTTCATCATTTAAAACTATATCCATAGCTTTTTCAAAGAATTCAATATCACTAGGCCACTCACCATAGTAACCAGCGGTTTTAATTTTTAAATTAGATGCATCATAATATTTACCACTACCCATATTTGGATGAATAGTACGACGATAATAATACCACTCTTGGAAATCATGCATACTAGTTGTAGTATATCCTTTATTATTAAAAAGATTAAAGATAGCTTCAAAATAAGTATTTTTACGATAAACATTAGATGTACAAGAATTATAAATAGAATATAAAGATGTCATTGCACTAAATTCATTATTACCTGTCGCACAACTATTTCTTGGGGAATAATTATTTTCCCAATGCCAGCCTTCAT
Organism: uncultured Bacilli bacterium; assembly: GCA_947628365.1. Classification (GTDB taxonomy): domain Bacteria; phylum Bacillota_I; class Bacilli_A; order RF39; family UBA660; genus SIG200. The sequence goes on from CANQZN010000078.1 coordinate 1,159, forward strand.
TATATAATTTAGTAAAGTTAGGGAAATACTTTTCATTTATAATTGCTTCACCTACTGACTCCATTAAGATAACTATTACATTTTTACCTTCAAACATACCAGTATAATCATTATAATCTGTTACTTTTTGAGATAAAAAGTAGTTATTTAAATTAGCATATGTTTTATTTTTCTCATTCTTTGCTATTTCTTCTAAAGCTTTAGGAACTTCTCTACTACTAACAGTATTTTGTCCACCATTAAATTTAAAGACAGCTTCAGAATCATTTGTTGGGAATAAAAATGTTTTTAAATCAAGTGCACCAAAAACTATTGGGCCAAATTGATTAACTGCTAAAGTAGGAACATCTGGATTTTTAAATAATGTTTTATTATCTTCAATTTGTAATTTATTTTGCATAAATGGAATAGTTAAAGTTAGATAATAAATGCCACATAATAAAATAAATGTTGGTATTAATAATAAATTTACTTTATTAAACTTTAATTTTTGACAATCTTTTTTATGTATCATAATTAGATATATAATAAATATTACTATAGGAATAAATACTAAATAATATTCTAATTTAAAAGATGCTAGAAAGTCGAAAATATAATCAGTTACTGCCCCAAATTGACTAGAAGTATTAAAAGAAATATAAACTCCTAGGAAATTTAAAAAGCCAAGTTGTAACCAAGTATATATGGTATGCAGTAAAGCATAAAATAATAAAATTATATTTCTTAACCATTTCTTTTTAGTTAAACTACTTAAAAATACAAAGACAAATGATAAGATCAAAGTACTAATGAATATTCTTATTGTAGCATAATCAATTATTTTATAATTACTTAATACTCTAAAAATTATTTCATTACTAAAACAAATAATAGTAAGAACAACTAAGTTACAGAAGAAAGAGTTTTTGAAGAAATTTCTCTTTGGTCTTTTATCAATATTTTCTTCTAGTTCTAATTTTATATATTCATTTTTAGTATCAGCTTCTTTATTAGGAACTTCTGTAGCTTTAATAGTTTTAGTTTCTTCTATTTCTTTAACTTTGATATTTTTAGTTTCTACTGTCTTTTCACCAACTACTATATTTTCTTTCTTTACTACTTTATTAGTACTTTTTGGTGTAGCTTTCTTATTAGTGTTAACTTTTGTCTTAGTAGTTTTAGGTTTACTAGAATTAGTAGTTTTCTTTTTACTACTAGTTACAGTTTTTGCTTTTGTAGTTTTTGCACCCTTTGTTGCATTTACTTTTTTAGTTGTTGTTTTTGCTGGTTGTGTTCTTTTAGTTGTATTTGTACCTTTAACACTTGTTGTTGATTTTTGTTTATTTTTATTATTATTATTTTGTTTTGTATTTGCCATTTTCTAACTCCTCTACTACTTTAATAACAGGCTTGTATGTTTTACGATACTCATTAATAATACCATATTTAGAAATTAATTCAAGATGTCTTTTAGTTGGATATCCTTTATGTTTTTCAAACTCATATTGGGGATATTTTTTTGCTAAATCAACCATTATTCTATCCCTAGTAACTTTTGCAATTACTGATGCTGCAGCGATAGATAAACTTAAGGCATCCCCATGAATAATAGGCATAACTGGTACATCGCGATTTAATTTCATAGCGTCAGTTAAAATATAATCTGGTTTTACCCCTAAATTATCTAATGCAATATTCATAGCAAGTCTTGATGCCTCTAAGATATTTATTTCATCTATTTTTTTAGCATCCACTATACCTACTCCAACTGCAATACTTTCCTTCATTAAGATATCGTAAAATTTTTCCCGCTTTTTTTCACTTAATTGTTTAGAATCATTTAAACCTTCTAAGTGATAATTCTTAGGTAAAATTACTGCGGAGGCTACAACTGGACCTACTAATGGACCCCGACCAGCTTCATCAGTACCAGCGATTAAATTATATCCTTTTAAATATAAATCTTTTTCGTATTTTAATAAATCTGTATCTACTTTCATACTACTCCCAAATATCAAATGTTATTCCTTTAATTTTTTCAGTAATTATATCGTTATATACTTTCATACTAACTCGATAATAATCAACTTCATCATTTTTTATTGCTCCAATTTTTTTAGCAATAACTCTATACATATCCTCAACATCATTATTTATGATATCATATTTTTCTTTTAAAAGTGAAGGATAATTTTGATATAAAAAGTTTAAAATATAAACACATACTTCATCAATATTTAATACTTCTTTTTTTATTCCCCCCGTAGAAGCGATATTTAATGCAATAGTTTCATTATCTATTTTAGGCCATAATATTCCTGGCGTATCTAAAACTATTATGCCAGCATTAGTTTTTAGGTATGTTAAATGTTGAGTAACACCGGGTCTATTTTCAACATTGGCACTTTTTCTTTTAGTAAGTTTATTTATTAATGTACTTTTACCAACATTAGGTATACCAATTACTAAGGCTCTTATTTCTTTCCCTTTTAAACCTTTCTCTTGTCTTTTTATTTGAATATCTTTGGTTAATTCATGAGTATATTTAATTATTTCTTGATATGAAGCTTCATTTTTTAAATCAACAAGTAATACTTTATAACCTTGTTCTTCATAAAATTTGACCCATTTCTTTGTTACTTTTAAATCACATAAATCACTTTTAGTCATAATTAAAATTCTTAATTTATCTTTAATTAAGTTATCTATATCTTTTATTTTACTAGACTTAGGTATTCTAGCATCCACTAATTCATAAACAATATCAATATTTTTTATTTCATCTTTTAATAATCGATATGTTTTAGCCATATGGCCGGGAAACCAGTTGATTACACTTTTATTAACCCTATTATTGTTTTCATTCATTTTCTGCACCTTCTTTTATTGCCAATTCATACAATTCTTTCTCATCTTTTATTATTTTAATCAATTCTTCTTTGGAAGGCAAATAGGTTAAATATTTTGATGCATATACATTTTTCACATCATCCCCTAAAGTCATTTCTACTACTGCATCATC
>CANQZN010000079.1 GCA_947628365.1 uncultured Bacilli bacterium
AGAAAAAGTCCATATAAAAATGCAGGTTTTCCTACATTTTTATTTTAGTTCTTTCTTATCGACTGTGAATTGTAACTTTTTTTCTAAAATATTTGTTATAATATAAAAGGAGGCTAGATATGAAAAAGGTTTTATTAGTTTGTTTAATCATTATTGTTTTAGGGGCATCATTTTTTTATTTTAATAATTATATAAATTCTAATACATTATCAGGAATTATTAACTACATTGATAATGAAACAATTACTATCGAAAATAATAAAAAAATTTATAAATTTAAAAATAGTAATATTAAGGAAGATGTGGGTAGTAAGATAACTATTACTTGTGATGATAAAATAGACAAAGATAAAGAAGATCAAAATTGCAATATAACTAAATATAAATTAACAGAAAAAAATAATGAACAAGAAGAAGAAAATTTAAAAGCCAAAGAATTATTTGAAGATTATTATACTCTTGCAAGTAATAAATTAAAAACAATGACTACTGATGAAAAAATTAGTCAAATATTATTAGTTAGATACAATGAAAGTAAAGCACTTACTGATCAAGAAAAATATCAATTTGGTGGTTTTGTTTTCTTTGAAAAAGATTTTAAAAATAAAACCAAAGATGAAGTCATTAAAATGATTAATGATTTACAAACTATTTCTAAAATTCCTATTTTAACAGCCATTGATGAAGAAGGCGGAACTGTTTCTCGTTTAAGTAGTAACAAAAATTTAGTAGATACACCATTTTTATCACCCCAAGCCTTATACTCTAAAGGTGGTTTTCAAGCAATTAAAGATGATGTAACTAATAAAAGTAAAGTTTTAGAGGAATTAGGTTTAAACTTAAATTTAGCTCCTGTAGTAGATGTTTCTACTAATAGTAAAGATTATATTTATAAAAGAACTTTAGGCCAAGGTACAGAGTTAACTAGTACTTATGCTGAAGTTGTTATAAAAGAAAGTAAAAATTCTAAAGTATCATATACTTTAAAACATTTTCCTGGTTATGGTAATAATTTAGATACTCATACCACTTCTTCTATTGACAATAAAACTTTAGAAGAAAAAGAAGCAACTGATATACCACCTTTTGTATCTGGTATAAAAGCTGGGGCAGAAGCAATCATGGTAAGTCATAATATAGTTAGTGCATTTGATGCTGAAAATCCTTCATCTATTTCTCTAAATATGCATAATTACTTAAGAAATAATTTAAAATTTCAAGGAGTAATTATTACTGATGATATTAGTATGGGGGCATTAAAAAATATTAGTGATATTGAAATAAAAGCTATAAAAGCTGGTAATGATTTAATTATTACTTCTAATTATGAAACAAGCTTTAATAATATTAAAAATGGTCTTAATAATAACACAATTAGTATAGAAGAATTAGATACATTAGTAGAAAAAGTTTTAGCTTGGAAATATTATAAACATTTAATCTAAGCATATTTTTAATTTTTTCTAGTAATATTTACTAGGTGATTAGATTGAAAAATACAGTAATTAAAAATATTTTCTATTTATTTTTTCCCTTACTATGTGGCTCTCTTATTGGTCTATTAATTTCTGGTTCCATGGACTATGGCATACTTAATAAACCATTATTATCTCCACCCGGTTTTATTTTCCCTATAGTATGGTCTATTTTATATATTCTTATGGGTATATCTTATTATTTATATAAAAATAATGGCAACAATAATATAAACTTAATTAAAACTTATTATCTCCAACTATTCTTTAATTTAGCCTGGTCAATCTTTTTCTTCATTTTAAAATGGCGTTTATTTACAATATTTTGGACTATTGCTCTACTTATATTAGTTATTTATCTTTTATATTTATTTTACCAAGAATATAAAATATCAGCTTATCTAAATATTCCATATTTAATTTGGTTAATATTTGCAACTTATTTAACAATAGGAGTTTATATTTTAAACTAAAAGGAAGAAATCACTCTTCCTTTTTTAATTTATTTAAATTATTAAGTAAATCATAAGTGCCACCCGTAAATAAGCCAACACCAGTTAATACTAAACTAATATCTTTAGTAAAGATATAATAAATAACTGATGAAATAATACCAATCAATAAATTTTGAATTGGTATTAAGTTATTATTCACTTTGGGGTGTTTCTTTGCTATTATGCCTAATATAAAAGTAACTAAAGCACTTACTATTAGAAGTATATTATGTAACAATTTATCACTCCTTCACATATAATATATGAGAAGTTTTATTTACTAAAAATTATGAATAACTAAAAAATGTTAATAATCATTAAGTTATCAACATTTTTATTTAATGATAAAGGGATTTGTTATTGTACCAGTTCCATCTTTTAAAATTTGAGAAGCATCGATATAGAAGACAGGACGCACGGACAAACTGCTTGTTAATAGCCAAGCATAGCGAGTAAAACCTTCGCCATCCACATAGAAGCCAAGGAATGCACCATCGTATAAACCCCAACCATAACGCGACACAGTCCATTCGTAAACACTAGGTGGACTGTTGATATCATTTTGACTTAAATGCATCCAGCCAGTTTTACATTTTGAATATTCTATATCTCCATAAAAATAATTACATTTTGCTTGATCACCTACTGAATACGAGTAATCGCTAAGATACATCAAACTTACTTTTGAATCAATCTTCTTAGTCCAATTTCCAGATTCTTCATTATAATATAACTTTGTTCCTTGGGTATAATGGACATTACCATTCCATTTTACTTCATATTCTGTTCCTCCATCTTCTGCTGTTGTTCTTACATACCAATGCGTTGCCTTTTGACCACTTTCAATTTCATATAAACCATTAGCTATTTGTTTTGCTCCCGAATCACTATTATCAAGCATGTCTCCATATATCCAACTGTTAGTTGATATTTTTTCTTCCCAGTCTGCAGGAATGTAAACAACATTTTTTAAAAAATCTTTCTCATTTATTGCTTTAAAAATCAAACTATTAGGCCATTCTATATCTGTTATATAATCATCCCACCATTGATATGCTTTATCTAGCGCTTCTTTCTTTATTACTTTAACTCTTCCTGTTTCTGCCTCTATCCCTATTATTCTATACATATAATGGTCCGTATCTTTTAAACATGTATCTTTATCACTTGTTCCAAAACAAATATAATTATTTATACCATCACTTTGTTGTCCTTGGAAACGATACATGGCTCCTTTGATTTCTTCACTTAATTTGTTTGGATTCTTTTCTTTTATTTCAAGCCCTATACTTTTATCAAAATATAAATAACAATATGTTGTATTTCCACTTGTTATTGTTACTTTATCATTTTCATAACTTAGTACTCCATTTAATTCATTACCATTATTATCTATACATTTTGATTTGGTTAGATTTAGTACATACATATCTGGGAATTTAGTATCTTCTACTTTGACATAATTATTGTCATCATCTTCTTTATACATTGCAAATGTTTTATTATTTACTTCTTGTTTCAATATGACATTATCTAATTTAACTTCTTTAGCTGGTTTCAATATTATGACACCGGTTAGTATTACTCCTACCAAAATTATTATCAATAAATATTTCTTGTTAATTATTCTCATAAAATAATTCTCCTTTATTTTATAAGATAATTATATATTACCCCCCCC
>CANQZN010000080.1 GCA_947628365.1 uncultured Bacilli bacterium
AGTAGTAATGGTTGTGCTTCCAAAGCAGTTCTTACTAAAAGAGGATATAAATCAGCAGATAAAGATGCTTGTGAGAAAGATAAGCAAGCAGTAGCGGTTGCAAAGCAAATAGCTAATGAAATTTTAGCAAAAGGTTATACTACTGATTTAGATAAAGTTCAAGCAGCAGCCTCTAAAGTATCTGAATATTATTATAAAGGTGTCCATGTTGAAGAAGGCTATGATTATCGTACACCTTATGGTGTATTCATAAAAAATGAGGCATCATGTGCCGGTTGTACTAGAGCATTAATATTAGTGCTAGAATTAATGGGATACAAAAATTTAACTCATGCCAATGAAAATGGATGGACACATCAATGGGTAATACTTACAATGGATGGTAAAAAAGGCTTTGCTGATGGTCAAGTAGGTATGGTTGGCTATGGCTGTCATTTTGTTGATGAAAATTGTACGGAATAATTTAAGGTAAGCGATTTGCTACCTTTTTTATTTATTTTTAATTTAAAATAATTTATAATTTATTTAGAAGGTGCATATATGTACGCAGAAATATTAATTGAATATCCAACTAAAAAAATTGATAAATATTTTACTTATAAAGTACCAGAAAATATACAAAGTAAAATAAAGCGAGGTATGAAAGTTCAAGTACCATTTAATACAAAAATAATAAATGGTTTTGTTATGCAAGTAATGGATACATATAATGCTGAATATGAACTAAAAGAAATAGTGTCTTTAGTTGATGAAGAATTAGTATTAACTGAAGAATTAATGCAGTTAGGGTTAAAAATAAAAGAAGATACTTTATGCCCTTTAATAACTGCTTATCAAACTATGTTACCAAGTTCCTTAAAAATAAAAGATAATAATACTAATTATAATTATTATAAAACTTATTTAATTTTAAATAAGAGTAAGGAAGAAGTAATAAGTTATTTAGATAATTATCATAAACAAAATTTACAAACTAAATTATTAAATGATTTAATAGCAAATGATAAAGTAAATAAAAAAGATTATTCGCAAGCAGTAGTAAAAGCCTTAAAAGATAAAGAATTAATTCAAGAGATTAAAGAACAAGAATATCGGATTAATAAAGTAAGTAAATCTGATTTAGTTAAACATAAATTAAATGAAGAACAACAAAATGCTTATGATACGATTATTGAGTCTGTTTTAAATAAGCAAAATGATACTTATCTTTTAGAGGGTATTACTGGTTCAGGTAAAACAGAAGTTTATTTAAATTTAATTGATAAAGTAATAAAAGAAGGAAAAACAGCCATTATGCTAGTTCCCGAAATTACTTTGACAATGCAAATAGTCGAAAGATTTTATGAGTGGTTTGGTAGTAGTGTAGCTATTTTTCATAGTGCCTTATCAAATGGTGAAAAATATGATGAATACTTAAAGATAATGAGAGGAGAGGTATCTGTAGTAGTAGGTACTAGATCAGCTATTTTTACTCCCCTTAAAAATATTGGTATTATTATTATTGATGAAGAACATAGTGATACCTTTAAACAAGATAATATGCCAAGGTATCATGCAAGAGAAATAGCAAAAGAAAGATGTGCCTATCACCATGCTCCCCTAGTACTTGGTAGTGCCACTCCAACTTTGGAAACAAGGGCAAGAGCAATTAAAGGTGTTTATAAACATATTTATTTAACTAAAAGAGCAGGTGATGGCCTATTACCGGAAGTTAAAATAATTGATATGTTAAATGAAGTTAAAAAGGGTAACTTTATTTTTAGTGAAGAATTAATAAATGAAATAAATAAGAAATTAGAGGCAAAAGAACAAGTAATTATTTTATTAAATAGAAGAGGATACTCAACCACTATTAATTGCGCTTATTGTGGTTTTACTTATAAGTGTCCTAATTGTGATATTACACTTACTTATCATAAATCTACTAATAATTTAAGATGCCATTATTGTGGTTATACAATAAAAAAAGAAGATAAATGTCCTAATTGTCATGAAAATTCACTTAATTATTTAGGCATGGGGACAGAAAAAGTAGAATTAGAATTACAAAAATTATTTAAAGAAGCAAGAATAATTCGGATGGATCAAGATACTACTAGTAAAAAAGGTTCTCATGAAAAAATAATTGAAAGTTTTAAAAATCATGAATATGATATTTTACTTGGAACCCAAATGATTAGTAAAGGACTAGATTTTCCTTATGTTACTTTAGTAGGTATTATTAATGCTGATACTTCCCTAAATATTCCTGATTTCCGTAGTAATGAAAAAACTTTTTCTCTTTTATATCAAGCTAGTGGTAGGGCTGGTCGTAGTAGTTTAAGAGGTAGCGTTATAATTCAAACATATAACCCAGATAATTATGTTTTAAAATGTGTCCAAAATAATGATTTTAATAATTTTTATAATTATGAAATGAATATCAGAAAGATTATGAAATATCCTCCATATTACTATTTAGTTGGTTTAAAAATAATCGCTAATGATTATAATTTAGCTTTAGAAAACGCAAATAAAATAGTAGATTATTTAAAAAAGCATATAGATAATAGTTCAATAGTTTTAGGCCCAACTACTGCTAGTTTATTTAAGTTTAATAATACTTATCGTTTTCAAATAGTAGTAAAATATCGTTTTGATGATAAGTTAATTGCCTCTCTAAAAGAATTAGATGCAATCTATATAAATGAACCTAAGGTAAGCTTAGAAATAGATATTGATCCTATGCATATTTAATAAATAAAATAGAGTGCTTTTTACACTGCAAATTTTAGGGGCAAATTTGACACTAAAACAAGGGTTATGATATAATATAAACCCATTGAAAGAGGAATTTATATGGATAAAGTTAAATTTTATTTAGTTTTAGAAAAACGTCTTGGCGATTACAATATTATTTATCTTGATCGTTTAGATATTTGTAATACCCAAATTTTATCTGATATTGCCAGTATAGATTCCTTTACTGCTAAGTTTACTGAAAATGAAATTCGTGAATCAATTAAAAGAAGTAATATTGTGCCAATAGATTATTTAGATGGTAAATTAAAAATAGTTAGTGACCACAAACATAATTTAGAAGTAATTACTAAAGATATTTTTGATTATATTAGAACTGTTCAATTAAACAACGAAGACTTTAGCCGTGAATTAAAAAATAAATTATTTGGTTTATATCGTAAAATAGTAATGAATATGTTTAAAGATGAGGGCTTCATCAAAGGTATGCTAGATAGATTTAAAAATGCTTTAAACAATAAAAATAAATTAGAAATATTTCATATTATTGAAGAAATTCCATATCAAAAAAGTAGAGAAATGTATTTACTTATTTATAATGAATCTTTAAGAGAAAAAGAAATTAATTTAAGAAATTTAAAAAAGAATAAAGATGTTGCGTAAGTTAACAACATTTTTTTAATTAGAACTTGACACCGGGGGGGGGTAATATATAATTATCTTATAAAATAGAAAGAAGATATTTTATGAGAATAATTAACAAGAAATATTTATT
>CANQZN010000081.1 GCA_947628365.1 uncultured Bacilli bacterium
GCATGGTCCATTCCTGGAAGCCATAAAGTATCAAAGCCTTGCATTCTTTTATATCTAATAATAATATCTTGTAAAGTAGTATCCCAAGCATGACCTAAATGTAATTTCCCTGTAACATTTGGGGGCGGAATAACAATTGAATATGGCTTTTTAGATGTATCACCACATTCAAAATAATGGTGTTTAAGCCAATTATTATAACGATTCTCTTCTACCTCTTTAGGGTTATATTTTTTATCTAACATATTTAATTCCTCCTAAATAAAAAAGATGATACCTAAAGGGCGAGAATTTCCCGCGGTACCACCTTATTTTTAAACTTTTAGATTTTAACGCATCTCTGCCTTATACTCCACAAACAACAAATATATTATTTCTTTATTAGTTTCCACCAACCACTAACTCTCTATCTAAATACTTTAATATATCCCTTTTGCATCTCCATATAACTTTTTCTTATTTTATCAAAACTAACCAGTGATTTCAAGAGTTTCTACAATTTCACCATTAATTTTGATATTAATAATATCTTCTGCTGTTTCCATTGTGACATTACCACCTTCAGGAACAGATATTATTTTCAAATAATCTTCAGCTAGATTATTATAAATATATAATACATTATCTACTATAATGCCAGTATAATTACTTTCAAAAATATGTTTTTTAATATTAACTTCTTTTAAATATTCATTACCCTCATAATCATAAATATGAATTTTAGATGTTTCTGCTTCCTTACAAACAACATAATTATAACTATAATCAATTATTGGATAATTATAAGCGGTAGTTAAATTAGAACCAATATTATCTACAATAAACCAAGCAGGATTTTTAAAGGCAATGAAACTTTCAGTACTTAAATTGTTTTCATAATTTAATCTATTAGGTAAGCCAATAAAATCATATTCATATGGTAATATTTGTTCAATATTTTCATTTAAACTAAATACTCCCCATAAGCCATCATGATTTTGCATTAAATAGGTATTGTTTTCAATTATGGTATTATAATTTTTTACTGCCTTTAAAGTTGATAATTTTAAATCTGTTTCAATATTATAAAGGTAGATATATTCACCATCAAGAATAAAAGCAAAACGATCATTTATAAGGGGAATATTTTCTATATTACCATCTTTATAATAGTAAATACCAAATGAATCATCATCAATACTTCCCTTTGCTAAACCACAAGTTTCCGTTTGACATTGATACTTATAAATAAGTTCATTACTAGCATTATAAAACCATAAATAACCTTGATAATATAATTCATGATTAGGGTTTTCATTCTTTTTGCTTTCAGATCTATTAAAATAGCCTAAAATAGTAAGAGGAATGAAGATAACTAATAAAACAATAATTGTTATTAGAACACTTTTTTTATTCTCCATCTTTTATTTTGCCCTCTTTATCATAGCTATAGGTTTCACCATTAATAGTAATATTAAAGCCATCTTTAAACTCGATTGTATATTCATTATTTGTAACATCTAGTTCTTCTTCTAAAATTCCAATACCACTTACATAGTTATATATATTTAATTTATTATTATTAATTCCAACATAATAATTTTCATAAAGTTCAACAAAATCAAATTCATTACTTACTTTCTTAAAATTACTATCATATATACTATATTTGTTATCAACATTTATTAGTAAATAATAATCATATACTTTATTAATATTTTTATATTTAAATTCTATCTTACCATTTGCTTTATTACTATTAATCTCTAAAACACCATAATTACCACTATTATTACCAGTAGCAGATTTTGCTATTATATATGATGAACTAGTATATAATGGTTTAATTGTTGAGTTAAGTTCTGTGGCATTTATTATATTAATATCACTATATGTTCCTTTAGATTGTTTAGCTTTTAAATCATATAAATATATTCGAATGTCAGAGCCATCACTATCAAAAATAAAGACATATTCATTATTATAAATTCCACTAAATTTATCTTCTTTACTTAAAATATTACAATTAGTTAAATTACTACTACTAGATGTAATATTATTTTTATTTGAACAATTATAAGTACCTATTAAGTCAGTTTTCTCACTATTACTATAAAAATATAATTTACCATCAAAGTAACTCATATAATCAAATTTACTTGATACTTCCCCTTCTAGGGCATTAACTTCTTTAGTATCATCACCAACAGTTACACTTATTACATCATTTTTTAATTCTATTTCATAAGACTTTTTAGTTTCTATTAATCTATTATCATTATCATAAACATATTGTTTAACATAATCACTATTTTCAAGTCTTATACCATCTTCAAGTAATTTATTAAGTTCATCATTAAGTAAATATAATCTATTCCCTTTAACAAGGGCAATAACATCTTCATGTAAAGAAATATAACTATAATCACTTACGAGTTCATCATCATCATAACCATATAAATTATAGGTATTACCTGAAGTCGCGACGATAAATTTAGTATTAACACTTTTTATTTCTTCTTTAATATTTTTACTTAATTTCTTACCAGTACTATCAATAACATAAGTATTATCTTTTTCTTTTGCTATTAAATAATTTATCTCACTATTAACAATACCTAAATAATCATAAGTTGGATTTATTAAAGTAGTATATCCAGATTCTGTTATTTCCATTAAGCCATAACGACTATTATTATCTTCATAGACTACTAAATTTTTAGAGGTATTATATGTTTTAATACTTTTAACATCTATTTTTTGCTCTTTAGTTTTTATACTATACAAGAAACTTTTAGCGCCATCAGTAACAAAAACAAAATCATCATAGTATATTTGACTAGTCTTATCTAGTTCAATACCACTTTCATTCACATTTTTAATGCGATCAAATTTATCTAATGAATAATCTATTTTACTAACAAAACATTCTTGATCATTCTTATTAGTACACTCATAAGAACCAATTTCTCTTTCATTGATATCTAAAAAGATTAATTTACCATCAACATATTTATAATTATCTTTTTCAATTACCACTGTTTCATCTGGTTTAATTGGTTTTTCTTCATTCTTATTTCTAAATATAAAGAATAAAACTAAACCTAATATTAAGATAAATAAAATAACTGCAGATAATATAATAAACACTTTATTTTTCTTATCTAAATGATTCCATCTATCTTTTAAACTATGTTTATGTTTCTCTTTCTTTACTTCTTTTTTTACTTCATTACTACTTTCTAGATTTTCTTCTACTTTATCATTCTCTGTATCTTGACTTTTTTCACTATCTATTTCAATTATCTCATTATCATAATTAAAATCGTTCATAAATACACTCCTCTATTCTTATTGCATTATAACATACTTTTTACATTAAGAAAAGTTTATTTATAAATCTTACTTTTAAATCTGACTTGGACAAGTAAAAGCAATTTTTATAAATGGAGTTGCATTTACTTTTCCAAAATAAGTTGCATTAAGTTTT
>CANQZN010000082.1 GCA_947628365.1 uncultured Bacilli bacterium
AACAACAACAACTCATAAGACTTTAAGAGGACCAAGAGGTGGTTTAATCTTAACTAATAATGAAGAAATAGCCAAAAAAATAGATAAAGTTATTTTCCCAGGAATTCAAGGTGGACCTTTAATGCATGTTATTGGGGCTAAAGCTGAGTGTTTTTATGAAGCATTACAACCAGAATTTAAAGAATATCAAGAACAAGTGCTTAAAAACATTAAAGCTATGAGTGATGAATTTATTAAACTCGGTTATCATGTTATAAGTGGAGGAACTGATAATCATTTAATATTACTAGATGTTTTAGGAAGTGTTGGTATTACAGGTAAAGATGCTGAAGTATTACTTGATAAAATTCATATTACAGTAAATAAAAACACTATTCCAAAAGAAACTGAAAAGGCAACAATTGCTAGTGGTATTAGAATAGGATCACCGTCGATGACAACTAGAGGCTTTAAAGAAGAAGAGTTTATAAAAGTAGCTCATATTATCGATAAAGCCCTTAAATATAGAGAGAATGAAGAGGAGTTAGCTAAGTTAGAAGAAGAAGTATTAAATCTTACTAGCCAATTTCCATTAAATTATTAGGAGGTGTTTTAAATGGAAAAATTTGATATTAAAATTGGTTTGTTACCTAATGTATTTGTGAAAGATGATGGAACATTTAATTTAGAAGATGCTCTATTATTGTGTGGTAAAATCGGTGGAGAGTGTTATGATAAAGAAGGGTTTGAACATATCTTAAAAGAACCACAAGAAAAAACCGAAAAGAGAATCGAAAGAACTTTAAGTAGTGGTCATCATAGTATTTATGATCATATTAATATTAGTTTTAATTTACAAAATGTTCCTAAAATATTAGCGATGATTTTAAATAATGAAAAGGAATATACAACATCTGAAAAATCAGCTAGATATACACCAATTGTAAGAGGTGAAGGCTCGATAATAACACCATTAGAAGAAGAGTTATATAATAAATGGATGGATAATTTTAAAACAGTTATTAAAGAACGTTATGGTAGTGTTCATAATGACTCAAAAATTACTAAATTAGCTCAAGAAAATGCACGTTATCTAGTAACAGTATTTATGCCAACTCAAATGATTTATACAACATCTTTAAGACAAATAAATTATATAGCATCTTGGATGCAAGAATATATTGAAAATGCTAATTTAAACGATGATTTTGATAGAAAATTATGTCAAGCTATGGGAGAATTTTTAGGCGAATTAAAGAGTTTAAATATACTAGATGCACGTCTAATGCGTAATGAAAAACATAGAAGTTTCTCTCTATTTGGTAAAGATTTAGATAAAAGAGTAGAGTATTTTGGTGACGTATATCAAACTACATATATGGGTTCTTTTGCCGAACTTGCTCAAGCTCAAAGACATAGAACAATAGCATATCAAATGGAAATACCTGAGGAGAAAGAATTCTTTGTTCCACCAATTATTGCAAATGATCAAGTATTAGTAAATGATTGGCTTACAGATATGAATGAAGTTTCTTCAATCTTTCCACAAGGAACACTTATTAAAATAAATGAAAGAGGAACATATGAGAATTTTATCTTAAAATGTAAAGAAAGATTATGTTCTGCTGCTCAACTTGAAATTATGGAACAAACTACTAAAACATTACAAAATTATAAAAAGGCTTTAGAAATGGCTAATCATCCACTTGCAGAAGATATAGAAAAATATTCACATGGTGCAAGATGTACTTTCCCAGATTATGAGTGCCCTAATAAATGTGGTTTTAGTGAAGGTGTTAATTTAACTAGAAAGATATAAAGGAGTTTGAAAATGAGTAGAATTATATTAAAAATTAGTGGTGAAGCATTAAAAGAAGGAAACGATGTTGTATCTTTAAATAAATTAGATATTATTAAAAAAACAATTAAAATACTCCAAAGTAATAATCACCAAGTAGGAGTAGTTGTTGGGGGAGGTAATATTTTTAGAGGTAGAGAACACTCTGATATGAATAAAGTTACTGCTGATACAATAGGTATGCTTGGCACTGTAATGAATGCTTTATACTTAAAAGACTATTTAGATAAAAATGAGATAGCAAATATAATTTCTACTCCTTTTGATTTTCCTAGTTTAATTCCCAATTTTAACGATGAAGAATTAGTTGAAAACATCAATAATAATAAAGTAGTAATTTTTGGCGGTGGTATTGGTAAAAGTGGTTATTCAACTGATTCGGGAACAATTTTAGCTGCTAAAAAGATTAAATGTGATTTGATAATTAAAATGACTAATGTCGATGGTGTTTATAGTGATGATCCTAAAGTTAATAAAGATGCTATAAAATTTGACCATTTAAGTTACAATGAAGTTATTGAAAACAACTATGGGGTTATGGATATGTATGCCATTAAAGAGTGTCAAAATTTAGGAATAAAAATTTTAGTTATGAATTTTAGTAAGTACAATGATATTAATAAATATTTTATGGAAGAAAATTTAGGAACTATTATTAGTTAAATTAAAAGAAAAAGAGGTATAGTAGTGAAAGAAATTATTTATAATTATGACTATCTATCGGAAGAAGATATTACCAGTGTAGTTGTTAGAATTAAGGCTTTAATTATAAATGATGATTGTATTTATATTGGTAATGAAAATAATATTTTTCAATTCCCAGGAGGACACTTAGAAGAAGGAGAAACTTTCAAAGAGTGCCTAAAAAGAGAAATTCTAGAAGAAACTGGTATTGTAATTTTAGATAGTGATATTACTGAACCTTTTATGAAGGTTACTTATTTTAATAAAGATTGGCCTGAAGTTGGTCAAAATAGAAAATCAGAAATTTATTATTATATTATTAAAACTAATAAAAAACCTGATTTAACCAAAACAAAATATACAGAACATGAGAAAGAAGGTAACTTTAAGATTGAAGAGGTTCCAGTAAAAGATGCGATTGATGTGATAAAGAAAAATATGCCAAGTAATCCAAGAAATAAAGTTATTTCTCCTGATATGATTTATGCTCTAGACGAATATTTAAATCGTTTTGCAAATTAATATTATTAAAAAATGTTGTGAGTTAACAACATTTTTTTGATAACAACTTGACACCGGGGGGGGTAATATATAATTATCTTATAAAATAAAGGAATGATATTTTATGAGAATAATTAACAAGAAATATTTATTAATAATAATTTTGGCAGGAGTAGTTATAACTGGTGCCGTAATATTCAAACCAAATGAAGAACCAGAATTATACGAAGTAAAATTACAAGATGATAATAAGAAA
>CANQZN010000083.1 GCA_947628365.1 uncultured Bacilli bacterium
TATAATTATCTTATAAAATAAAGGAATGATATTTTATGAGAATAATTAACAAAAAATATTTATTAATAATACTTTTGATAGTAGTAATCATAACTGGTGTCATAGTTATGAAGCCAAAAGAAGAAGTAAAGTTAGATAACGTCATATTAAAACAAGAAGTAAATAATAAAACATTTGCCATGTATAAAGAAGATGGTGAAAATAATTATGTCAAAGTAGAAGATAATAAATTTCCGAATATGTATGTACTTAATATAAAAAAATCAAAATGTATAGATAATAATGGAAATGAATTAAATGGAGTACTCAGTTATGAAAATGATAAAGTAACAATAACAAGTGGAAATACAACATATTGTTATTTATATTTTGATAAAAGTTTAGGATTAGAAATAAAAGAAAAAAATCCGAGTGGTTTAAAGGCAGAAAAAGTACGAGGAGCAATGTACCGATTCCAAGGTCAATATAATGAAAATGTACAAAATTATATCTGTTTTGGAACAAGTGATAAAGAAGAATGTATAGCAGATCAAGATAAACATATGTATCGAATAATAGGTATAGAAGCAGAAACAGGAAGAGTAAAAGTAATAAAGAAAGAAGCACTAGATAAAACATATCAATGGTATAGTGATTATAATGCAGATGTAAAACTTCCAGATAGTGTCTTCTTCAATGCAATAAATGGTGCTGATTTTTTAAATAATCAAGAATATATTCCAACTGGATGGAAATATAAAATATCAGATAATACATGGATATATGGAGATATGTGGGAAGATAGTGATATTGGTGCAAAACAATTGGGAGCAGGATTATATGATACTGAATCAGGAAATAAATCAACTATCTGGTATGTAAAATCGATTTTAGATGATGGAGAAACATCTTATAAGAGAGAATCTAGAAATTGGAATGATAAAGTAGAATCAAAAATAAGTTTGATGTATTTACATGATTATTCATATTCAGTAGGAGATGAAGCAAAATGTAATTATTATTTTGGGGGTACAGAATATTCAAAATGTAAGTTAGGTTGGATACATCTATCAAATAACGATACTGATGCATCTAATAAAAGAGAGTTAGTAATGACACGTAATGGCTGGGACATGAATTTAAAGGCATACTATGGTTTTTATGTGAACGAAGTTGGTTACACTGGTACTGGTGATGCCCGTTTGGATAATGCTACTCATATTGTACGGCCTGTTTTTTATCTGGCATCCGTAAACGAATTAGTAGGTGGAACTGGTACAATAACTAATCCCTTTATAATTTCTTAATTTTAGTTTACTTGTCTTTACCTAAAACAGGTTGTATAATAATATTATGAAGATAGAAGAAGCTATAGAGAGATTTTTAGAATTTATAATTAAAGAATTAAATTATTCAGAAATGACCAAAGAAGATTATGAGAGTGATCTAAAAAATTATAAAGATTATTTAGAAATAAATAAAATTAATTATTTAAAAATAGATAAAGAAAATATTATTAATTATTTAAAATATTTAGATAAAGAAAAATATACTAATAAATCAATATCAAGACATTTAAGTAGTTTAAGAAGTTTTTATAATTATTTAGTAGAAATTAAATTAATAGATAGTAATATATATAAAAGAATAAGAAATCCTAAAGTAGAAAAGAAATTGCCTAATTATTTAAGTATAGTAGAAATAGAAAAAATTTTAGATAAATTAGAAGAAGATGAACCTAGAGATATTGAAGAAAAATGTATATTTGAACTTTTATATTCTACTGGTATAAGAGTTAGTGAAGCTTCTAATATAAAGTTAAAAGATATAGATTTAAAAAATAAAAGTATTAGAGTATTTGGAAAAGGCAGTAAAGAGAGAATAGTTTATTATGGGCATCAATTAGATAGACTTTTAAATAAATATTTAGAGTGTAGGTATAAATTATTAGTTAAAGGAGATAACGAATACTTATTTTTAAATACTAAAGGTAATAAAATAAGTAGAAGTAGTATTGAAGGGATAATAAAGAAAATTGAAAGAAAATCAGAAATCAATCATAAAATAAGTCCTCATGTCTTAAGACACTCTTTTGCCACTCATTTACTGGATAATGGGGCAGATTTAAGAAGCGTGCAAGAACTATTAGGACATGAAAATTTAAATACAACCGAAATTTATACTCATGTTAGTAATGAGAGATTAAGAAAAGTTTATTTAGATTGTCATCCAAATAAAAATCGTCAATAAAATGTCAAAAATAAGTGGTTTTTCTAAAACCATTTTTTTATTGTGTTAAAATATTGTTTAGGAGGCTTATTTATGGCAAAAAAATATGTTTATATGTTTTCTGAAGGAAACAAAGATATGCGTGAGCTTCTTGGTGGTAAAGGTGCTAACTTAGCCGAAATGACTAACTTAGGATTACCTATTCCTCAAGGGTTTACAATTTCAACTGAAGCATGTACTGATTACTATAATAATGGTAAAACAATACGTGAAGAAATAGTTGATGAAATACTTACAGCTTTAAAAAAGCTAGAAGAAATTCAAGGCAAAAAATTTGGAGATGAAAATACTCCATTACTAGTATCTGTAAGAAGTGGTGCTAGAGCTAGTATGCCAGGTATGATGGATACTATTCTAAATCTAGGACTTAATGATAAATCAGTAGAAGGTTTTGCAAAATCTAGTAATAATACAAGATTTGCATACGATTCTTATCGTAGATTTATCCAAATGTATTCTGATGTAGTTATGGAAGTTCCTAAATCATTTTTTGAAAAAATTATTGATGAATTAAAAAATGAAAAAGGTGTAACTTATGATAATGAACTTACAACAGAAGATTTAAAAGAATTAGTTAAGAGATTTAAAAAAGTTTATAGTGAAAATATGAATGGTGAAGAGTTCCCACAAGATGTAAATGAACAATTGATGGGTGCAGTAAAAGCTGTATTCCGTTCATGGGATAATCCAAGAGCTATTGTTTATCGTAGAATGAATGATATTCCTGGTGATTGGGGAACTGCTGTTAATATTCAATCTATGGTATTTGGTAATATGGGTGATACATCT
>CANQZN010000084.1 GCA_947628365.1 uncultured Bacilli bacterium
TGGTGGGCGATATAGGACTCGAACCTATGACCCTCTGCTTGTAAGGCAGATGCTCTAACCAACTGAGCCAATCGCCCGACTAAAATTCTTTTCAGAACACTTAAGATTATACTATACAAATTTTGATTATGCAATAATTTTTTCACATTTTACGATAGTTATACCTTTTTTTATCGCAATATGATACAATTTTTATAGAAACTTTTCCGATAGAAAGTATAAAAATGGAAAATAATTACAAAGTTGGAGATTATTATCTTGATAATAATCAAATGCAACTATTACTAAACAATGATAACAATATTGTTATAGCGGGTGCTGGGGCTGGTAAAACCCTAACTATTATGGGTAAAATCAATTATCTCATTGAGAATAAATTAACTACTCCCGAAAAAATTATTGTTATATCTTTTACTAATGCATCAGTTAATGATATCAAAACCAAGATAAAATACGCCGTAAATGTTTCTACTTTTCATAAATTAGCTATGAATATTCTTGCTAAAGCAAGTTATGAATATTCCATATGCCCATCTAACTATCTTCATTATATTATAGATGAAACATTAAGAACTTGTTCTTTAAATATGCAAAAAGATATTTTAAAGTTTTTAAACATTAATCAAAAATATGATAAATTTTTAAAATCACAAAATTACAATAGTTTTTGTAATTTTATTGAAACATTTATAAATTTATGGAAAACAAATAATTACAATTTTAGCAACATTAATTTAAAAAAGTTTACAAAATTAGAAAAAAGAATTTTAATGTTAATTTTTAATATTTATAAAAAATATATTGAAGAAAAAAATGGAATACAAAGTTTAGACTTTGATGATCTAATATTAAAAGCAACTGATATTATCAAACGCACAAAAATTGAGTGTGATTATATAATAATTGATGAATTTCAAGATACTTCTTTTATAAGACTTAATCTAATCAAAGAATTAGTTAAGTATACTTTTGCTAAAGTGATTGTAGTTGGGGATGACTGGCAATCTATTTATCGTTTTAGTGGCTGTGATTTAAATATATTTTTAAGCTTCACTACTCTTTTTAACAATGTCCAGACTATTAAACTAGAAAATACTTATCGCAATAGTCAAGAATTAATTAACATAGCGGCCAAATTTATTTCTAAGAATCCTTTACAAATTCAAAAAAGTTTAAAATCAAGTAAGCATACTGACAATCCTCTTATATTTGTTCCTTATACAAAAGAATTTGAAACTTTAAAAAAATTATTAGATTATTTATTACTAAAGACGGATAACATCATGATTATTTCAAGGAACAACAAAGATATTTTTAATTACATTGATAATGATATTATAAAATATCAAGATAATAAAGTAATATATAAAGAACACCAAATAAAATATTTAACAATTCATCGTTCTAAAGGTTTAGAAGCAGAATATGTTATTTTATTAAATTGTAATGATAATCTTTTGGGAATACCGAATAGAATTGAAAATAATAATTTAATTAAAAAAGTTTTTATTGAAAGGGAAATGCCTTATGCTGAAGAAAGAAGACTTTATTATGTTGCTATTACAAGATGCAAAGAGAAAACATTTTTACTTTACAACAAAGATACGCCTTCTCCTTTTATTATAGAAACTAAAAAAATAATTAAAAAATTTCATAAAAAAATAACATATTTTTAATATGCTATTTCTCTTTTAGATCCTTTTTTGTTAATAAATACTTAACGCCTTCTAAACTTAAAATAATTAAACCTCCTAAAACAAAGTACCAGAAACTAAAAGTTTCGAAAGTTAAATATTTAGTCGCAGTATCTAGTGTAGTTGGGCCCATGATTATTGAATATATTGAAGCAATCATCATACCAAGTATGGCATATATAACCATACTTCTTTTTTTATCTAAACATTTTCTAAGTAGTTTTGTAAAATATAAAATTCCTACAATAACCCCTAAACTAAAGACAATTAAAATTGGCAATACTTTAAAATTCAAACTTAATAATTCTTTTATTTTAGTTATTATTGGAATATAAACACCAAAGATTAAAAGTATTGTTGATCCTGATATTCCTGGTAAGATCATTGCTGATATAGCTATCATTCCTACTAAAAATACATAAATAATTGTGCCAAGACTTAATGTATCTAAATTAAAAGTATTTCCACCAGTACGATTTAAAATGGTAATTAGTATAACTAATAAAGCTCCAAATAAAGAATAAATTATATTATGATATTTTCCTTTTAAACTCTCTTTCTCTTCTTTTAAAACAATTGGTATGGCAAAAATAATAAAGCCAATAAATAATGAACTTAATTCATAAATATGTTTTTCAAATAAATTAGTTAGAAATAATACCGCTAATAAAAGGCCAATTACCCAACCGATACCTAATTTAAATAAATATACTAAGGCTTTCTTTTTTTTCTCCATACTACCTCTAAATATATCATCTAGGGCTGTAATAAATTTATCATAAAAGCCTAGGATAAATGCTACTGTACCTCCAGATACACCCGGTACACTATCAGCAAGTGACATACAAAATCCATTAATAAAATTAATAATATAATCTTTTAGTTTTTTCATTATAAATCTCCATTTCTTCTTAATTATAACAACAAATTTAATTATTGCAAATATCTATAAAACACTTAAATATATTATTCATATTTTCATCAATTTTGTATAAACTTTCTGGATGAAATCTTACACCCATATAGAATTTTTTGCATTTGGATTCTACTACTTCAGTATATCCGTCTTCACAAGTTGCTACTTTTTCTAATAATGGACAACTATCAACAGTTTTTTTATGCCTTGAATTTACTCTTATTTCTTTACTCTTAACAATTTCATAAAATTTTGAAGATGGATTAATATATATATTATGGACATATTTTTCTGTTATTTGATTATGTTTTTCGGGATTAGAAATTTTATATGTCGTACCACCCAATGCTCTAACTATGACATT
>CANQZN010000085.1 GCA_947628365.1 uncultured Bacilli bacterium
ACCGGGGGGGGTAATATATAATTATCTTATAAAATAAAGGAGAATTATTTTATGAGAATAATTAACAAAAAAAATTTATTAATAATCTTATTGGTTGGAGTAATACTAACCGGTGCCGTAATATTGAAACCAACTAAAGAAGTTAAACTAGATAATGTTATCTTAAAGCAAGAAATAAATAATAAAACATTTGCCATGTATAAAGAAGATGGTGAAAATAATTATGTACCAGTTGAAGGGACAGACTTTCCAAAAGGCTACTATTTAAATATAGAAAAATCACAATGTATAGATAATAATGGAAATAAATTAGAAAATGTATTAAGTTACGAAAATAGTGCTGTTACCATAACAAGTGGAAATACAACCTATTGTTATTTATATTTTGATAAGAGTGTAGGACTAAAAATAATTGAAAGCAATCCAGCTAATTTAAATAAAAATCAAGCTGGTATGTATAGATATCAAGGAAGCAAAGATGTAGTAAATAATAACTACATATGTTTTGGAACTAGTGATAAAGAACAGTGTACTCAAAATCCGGATAAATATATGTATCGGATTATTGGCATAGATGAAGAAAGTTATGAATTAAAATTAATAAAAGAGACGCCAATTAAAGAAATAAAAAATGGTGAAGAAATTAAAACTTTTCCATATCATCATAGTACTGATCAAAATGATTATGTAAATTTTTCTTGGGATAAAAGTGATATTTATAAAAGATTAAATGGTAAAAGCGTGAATAATACTGAGTATTCAAATATATTTATAGATAGTGAATATTATGATTATTTAAAAAATGAAAAATGGCAAGATATAATATCTCCTCATGAGATGTTAATTGGTACAGTTTATGAAAGTTATATTGGTAGTCCAGAACAAGCTTATCAAATAGAACAGGGTAAAACTCTTGCACAATGGCATGAACAAGTCGGATTTAAAGATTACATAACCGAAGAAATGAATTGCCATACTTATAATGTAGATGACAGAGTTGGTTATGCTTGTGCAAAATATTGGGATAAAAAAATAATTAGTAAAATATTTTTATATAATATAACTGATTATTATTATGCAATAAAAGAAAATGGACTAGATTGTATGCAGTATAATTCTACTAAAACAGATGAGTGTTTTAATAGTTGGTTCCTTGATAAGGAAGGTTATTATTTTTCAATGGTTTATTATGGCTCTGATTGGGGTCAGAGAATTCATTATGCATTAGGTTATATGTCAGATCATGGGTTTGGCGGAATTAGTTGTTATTTAAAGGAATACATTAAACCAGCGTTTTATTTAATCAATAATATAGATTTGACTGGAAATGGTACAATAGATACACCATATATAATAAATTAAGCATACCAAATGGTATGCTTTAATTATTGTTCATTATATATTTCAATTAATGTTGTAAATAATCTTTCTAGATTTTCTAAATCTTTTTTATTTTTAGCTTCACATCTTAAGTTAATTGTAGGTCCTGTATTACTACTTCTAACATAAGCCCAGCCAGTTTTAAATAAAACTTTTAAGCCATCTATTTCAATATATTTATAACCTTTATCATCACAATATTTTTTAATATTTTTAATTACTTTATGTTTTCTAGTATCTGTTGATGTAAATTTTTCTTCCGTACCAGTATAATATTGTGGTATTGTATGAACTATTTCACTCAAAGAGCTTTTTGTTTTACTTAATATTTCAACTAATCTAAGAGAAGAATACATAGCACTTTCAATACTAACAATACGATCATTTAAGGAAATGTGACCAACATATTGGATACCAAAAGGAATATTTTCTTTTAATACTTTTTCTTGTGTATAACTAGTACCAGTACGACAAATTATTGGTTCAGCTCCTAAACGAATTACTTCATCTTTAAAAATATCAGAGCATTTTGCATCATATAAGAATTTTTTATTCTTTACTTTATCAATAATATTTCGAATAATTATAATTCCATAACTTTCAATTGATACCATATTACCAAGTTCATCGACAATACCAATTCGATCACCATCTCCATCAAAACTAATTCCTAAATCAGCTTTTAAATCAACAACTTTTTTCTTTAATTGACTTAAATTTTCTTCAATACATGGATCTGGATGATGATTAGGAAAACTTCCATCAGCATCACCATTTATAATTGTTAAATCAATATTATTAATTCTTGAATAAATGTCTTTGGCTATACAAGTAGTTGAACCATTAGCGGGATCTAATACAACTTTAAGTTTTCTTTTGCCAAATTTTAAACTATTAAGTAAATAATTAATATAATCTTCTTTGATATCTTTATGAATTAATTTACCTTTGCCTTTAATAAATTTTCCTTTATTAATATATTTTTTTAAATCTTGAATCATTTCACCACGAGCATTAGTATATTCATCTAAAGAAAATTTAAAACCATTTTCATCTTTAGGATTGTGACTAGCGGTAATCATAATACCAAGTAAATTATTAATATTTCTAGCATAATAATTCATCGGTGTAGTTGTAAGTCCATAATCTATAACTGTAATACCAGTCTCAAGTAAACCATTAATTAAACTAACACTTAAGGCTTCTGATGATAATCTATTATCATGTGATACTACACAAGATGTTTGTTTTAAAAATTCTTGAATATATGATCCATATCCTAATCCTAATTTATAAGCAACCTCTTCATTTATATCTTCTGGTACTTTACCTCTAATATCATATTCTCTAAAAATTTTATCTTTCATGTCAATCCCTCGTTTATTATAAGTTTATCAAATTATAAGCTATTTCTCAATATTTTTTAAGTAAAAAAATTACCGCAAATTAACAACATTTTTTTGATAACAACTTGACACCGGGGGGGGTAATATATAATTAT
>CANQZN010000086.1 GCA_947628365.1 uncultured Bacilli bacterium
AAGGGTGCTCCGTGCGTAGTCCTCGCTGCGTTCCTTGCCGATCAGCCAGCGCGCGACCAGTCCTCTCTTTTCCGTATCTGCCATAATGTAACTCCGATTTTTGCTTGTACGGACGGAAAAAATACCGTCATAGAATCATTATAGCGCAAAGCGGAAAAAATTTCAAGCGCTTCAAAAAAATCTCGAAAAGGGCTTGACAAGCGGAGGAGTTTTGCGTATAATCAAAATGCTACTGAAGAACAAAGAAATACAGCTAAGTTTTTAGCAGATAATGGTGTTGATATAGTTTTAGGAACTCACTCACATTGTATTCAACCTTGGGAAAAAATTGGTGATACTGTTGTATTCTACTCTTTAGGTAATTTTATATCTAATCAAATGGGAGCAGAACAAGCACTAGTTAGAAAAGTTGGTGTTGTTGGTATGTTTGCAACATTAGATATAACTAAAACAGTAGATACAGAAAAAGATACTACTACTATTCAAATAGATAATGTTGGTGCTGATTTAAATTATACTTATAGATACTATAATCAAAGTAAAGGTAAAAACGATTATTTAGTTATTCCATTTAGTAAAATGGAAAGTAAATATTTAAGTAATTATGAATCAGTTTATAATGAATTTAGTAATGTTTTAAAGAAATATGATAATAGCATAAATATTACTCCATTACCAACTGCTTATGCAAATTAAAATTTCACATTAAGTTGTGAAATTTTTTATACACAAAAAAAGAAGGAATTCCTTCTCTTTTAGAAAATTATACTGCCACCAATTATTATGGCTAATAATATATATAAAATTAAAACTATAAAAAAGTAGTTATAATTATTATTGTTATTATTATTTTGACATTGGTTGCTTGAATTAGATTTTGAACAACACATAATATACCTCCTTATTCAAATTAAATATAAGCTCCTACAATTATTATAAGTAAAATAAATAATACTAAAATAATAGCAGCGCCAATTCCGTTATTTCCGCAATTCATAATTCACTCCTCCTTTATGTCTATTCACTTATAATTTATGGTTAATCTTTTTAAGTGTGCGTGCTTAATTTAATTGTAATTGTAGACGGCATTTGTTATAATGATATTGTTGGGAGGAAAAATGAAAAAAAGATTTTTATTAATATTATTATGTGTATTTTTACTTTGTGGATGTGGTAAAATACCAAAACTTGCAAATGGAGAGGAAGCTGTTATTACTTTTTCTAAAGGTGATACTGAACATAAGATTAGTGCCAATGATTTATATAAAGAATTAAAAAATAATTTTGGCCTAGAAGCAACAGTAAAATTAATTGATACTTATGTTTTAGAAACAGAGTTTAAAGATTATACTGAAACTGCTAAAAAGAATGCTAAGAATTTTGTTGAGGCAATGCTTGAATCTTATGGTAGTGAAGAAGAATTATTAGATGATATAAGATATTATACTAATTATGAAACAATTGAAGCATATCAAGAATACTTATATACTAGTTATTTACAATCACATGCTTTAGAAGAATATGCTAAGTCTTTAGTTAAAGACGAAGAAATTGAAAAATATTACAAAGATGAAGCTAAAGGTGATGTAGAAGTATATCATATTCTTATTACTCCACAAGTTACATCAACAATGACTGATGATGAAAAGAAAAAAGCTGATGAAGATGCTAAAGCTAAAGCTGAAGAAGTTATTAAGAAATTAAATGACGCTAGTGATAAATTAGAAGAATTTAAAAAATTAGTTAAAGAATACACTGAAGATGATGCAACTAAAGATAAAGATGGTAATTTAGGATTTATTAACTATGATGTTTTAGGTGAAGAATATGATGAATTACTAGATGCTGTATATAAAATAAAAGATGGCGAATATAGTAAGAATGTAGTTAAAACTGAACTAGGATATCATATAATTTATCGTAATAGTTCTAAAGAAAAAGATACTTTAGAAAACTTAAAAGATAGTATTAAAGAAAAATTAGCTGAAAGAAAAATATCTGCTGATTCTAAAATGTCAGTTAATTCTATGAAATATTATCGTGAATTATATAATATGGAAATTGTTGATTCAGAATTAAAAAGACAATATGGTATTTACATTAATAATCTATTAAATAGTTCTGAAACAAATTAATGCATAATAAAAGGTTACTAAAATTTAGTAGCCTTTTTTATTTAACTAATTTTATTTTTGCATGACCATTACCAGTATTACCTATCATTGTACCTTCTCCATTATATTTGGGCATTTCTTCATTACCAGCGATCATTACTGGTTCAGTAAAATATTTACCACTATAATGATATGAACAAGTTACATTTGGAGACTCTTCTGTACATCCGACTTTAGGTTTAATATTATCTGCAGTTGAATTTCCATCTATTGCTATACAACCATCATATCCGGAGATAAATGATGAACCACCAGCTCCTGAACTTACACCAGCAGGGACAAAATGGCCACTTCCACCACCATAATAACCAGAGCCTCCTCCGCCTCCATGACTGTCAGATATACCACCTTGACCAAATTTACCATTCATAGTTTCAATAGCATTTCCGGCGCCAATACCTCCTGATTGTTGAGTTCCACCTGTTGCTAATGTATGTTGTACACTGTCTATATTTAAATTACCAGGGCCACC
>CANQZN010000087.1 GCA_947628365.1 uncultured Bacilli bacterium
TAAAATATCATTCCTTTATTTTATAAGATAATTATATATTACCCCCCCGGTGTCAAGCTGTTATCAAAAAAATGTTGTTAACTTTCAAGTTTTCAACAACATTCTATATTTTCTTATTTTTCCTATCTTGATGACTTTTTGTTTTCATACTTACAAAATCACTATTTTGTTGATCCTTAATTGAACTTTCAAAGTTATATTCATAAGGATTAAAATAATTATGCATTTTAGTGCTATAATTTTCATTTAAAAAGTCAAAATTTTTATAATAACTATTATTTTTTAGCATAATACTCACCATTAGTATTATGAACTAAAATTTAGAAATAATACATTATAATAAGTCTTGATATTCTAAATCTTCATGAGCTGTTACAGTAATTATTTTATGATTTTTAACTGCCTCATATATCATATCTTCATAGTCAATTAGTTGTTCATATTGGCGACATAATTCTTTTTCGGGATTGATAACTGGATGATCTGGTACAAAGATAGTACAACAATCTTCGTATGGTAAAATACTTGTTTCATAAGTGTCAATTTTTTTAGCAATATCAATTATTTCTAATTTATCAAAACATGCAACGGGTCTTATAACAGGGATATTTATTACTTCATTAATGGCACTCATACTAGTTAAAGTTTGGCTAGCAACTTGGCCAATAGATTCACCATTGACAATAACTTTGGCATTAGCACGAGAAGCAATAATAGCACTTATTCTATACATCATCCTTCTCATAATGGTAATTAAATATTCGTGAGGAATATTTTTAAAAATTGCTTCTTGGATATCAGTAAAATTAATAATATGAAGTTTAATATCATTATTATAGATGGCTAGTTTTTGAGCGAGTTTTTTAACTTTATCAAGAGCCATTTCACTTGTATGAGGTGGACTTTCAAAATAAATAGCTTCTAGTTTTACTCCTCTTTTAATAGCAAGATAACCCGCAACTGGTGAATCTATACCACCACTTAACATAAGAATACCTTTACCTAAAGAAGAGACAGGATAACCACCGGCACCTTTAATATTTTCAAAATAAATTAAAACTTCTTTTAATCTAATTTCTATACTAATAATTAATTCTGGATTATGGACATCAACTTTTATATTGGGAATATTTTTTAAAATAAAACCACCAATATTTTGACATAATTCCATACTATTTAAAGGATAATTTTTATCACTTCTTTTAACATCTACTTTAAAAGTTTTAAAATTTTTATCTTTTAATAACTCTAAGAGATTACTTTTTATTTTATCTAATTTTTTATCTTCACTTTTATATGCGATACAAATATTATGAATACCAAAGACATTTTTTAATTTATTAATAGTATTTTCATAATCATTTTGACAATTTATAAACATCCTACCATAATCATAAGAAATATCTGCGTTTTGACCTAAAACTTTTTTGATATTATTATCTAAAATTTTTATGAAAAAATTTCTATTTTCTTTCTTTGTTGATAATTCACCATATTTAATAAATATTATTTTTTGCATAACTAACCACCAATTAAATTATTTAACTTTTTATATTCTATCTCAAAATCTTCTAAAAATCTATTAATTTCTAACACAGTGGTTAAATGAGAAAGACTAATTCTAATAACAGATTTACTTCTTTCTAAATTATTATAGATAGCCATAACACTACTGGCTATTTCATTGGGTCTAGTAGCACTAATATATATTTCTTTATTACTCAATACTTGAACAAAATTATTGGCGTTAATTTTATCAAAACTTACACTTAAAATATGAGGAATCGAATATTTAGTTTTATTAATTTTTATTCCTTCCATATTTTCTAATTTACTTACTATTCTTTCATTTAAAAGATTAATATATCTTTCTCTTTTATCTAAATCTTTAATCGCGGTTTTTAAGGCTTCTTTCATGCTTACAATTAATGGAAGTGATGGTGTACCCGGTTTAAATTCATTATTTTTATCGCCATACATTAAAGGAGTCATTTTAATAGTACTATTTTTATATAAAAAACCAATACCTTTAGGACCATAAAACTTATGAGCACTGACACTACCTAAATCAATATCCCGAAAATTAATTGGTGTTTTACCAATAGCTTGACCTAAATCAGAGTGAAATATAGTTTGTTCATTTTCTTTTTTTATAATTTGTCTTAACATTTTAAGTGGTTGTCTTATTCCTGTTTCATAATTAACTGCACTAATACTAACTAATATTGTATCTTCTCTTATTAATCTTTTTAAATCTTCAAAACTAATTAAACCTTCTACATCATTATTTACATAACTAATTTCAAAACCAATACTTTCTAAGTAATTACAAATATGATAGATAGATGGATGTTCAAGTTTTGATACAATTATATGTTTTCCTCTTTTATGATTAGCAAGACATACCCCAATTAAAGCCATATTATTAGCTTCAGTTGCTCCACTTGTATAAATAATCTCACTTTCCATAATATTAAACATATTACTTATTTCTTTAGTGGTATCATCTAATAATTTCTTAGCTTTTTCTCCAAGTGCATTATTAGAATAAATACTTCCCATATATTCTTTACTAATTTTTATATATGTATCAAGAGCATCTAAAGTTATTGCTGTAGTTGTACTATAATCTAAATATGTCATTTGTATCACTCCATATTCTACTTAAAATTATATCAAAAAAAATTATAATAATCTATATTATAACCTTTTCTCTACACTTCTCATTTTTCTTTGCCTTTTTCTTGAGATTTCCGTCATTTCTCTTTTGAAATCATTTCTTCTATCTTCAAGCATTTTTTCTTGGTTAAATAATTTATTCATTAACATTTTATAACTTTCATAAAGATCTAATTCATGCAATTTTTGAAAAAATTTACCAATATCTTCACCCGTTTTTTCAATAATTGGGGTTGTTACGATAATATCGTCATTATAATACATACTAACAATTTTTTGAGTAGATATTTTTTCTTTTATTTTTTGCCTTATCATTTTAAAGGGATGAGCTGATACCCACTCATGACAATAAAGATAATTATAACTAAATGGTTGTTCATCAATAGCCATGACAAAATAGTGAAAATTATAAGGAATATGTAACTTAAGTGCTTCTTCACTAACATCAAAATAAGTTTTAGTAAACAGATCCATAGTTTTTAAATTACTAAAATCAACAAAAAAATATTTTTTACTACTATTTACACTCATAGACACCTTACTACTTAATCAACTCGTCTATTTTATTCTTATAATAAGTATAACATAATTTATATAAAAACAATATATAATTTAAAAGAAAAATTTTTTTAAAATAATTGACATATCTTTTAATGTATGGTAAAGTTTTTAAAGAAAAAGGAGGCTTTATTATGGCAAAAAAAGTTACAACAAAAAAACCTTTAACAGGCAATTTAAGAAGCCATGCTTTGAATGCGACAAAGATGGTTCAAAAGCCAAATTTACAAAAGAAAACCATAAATGGTGAGAAAGTAATTATAAGTGCAAGAGAAGCAAAAAAAATAACTAACCACGTCTAAAAGGCGTGGTTTTAACTTGGCCTATAAGGCCCTAACATCTACCAACCCGCAAATGGAGGTTGGCTTTCTCTTTGTTCAAGCCCAGTGTAATGACTACTTTAGC
>CANQZN010000088.1 GCA_947628365.1 uncultured Bacilli bacterium
TTATACTCTTTTTCTTCTAGGTAGTCTAGATTGATATCTACTACATGCATCCCTATATTTCTTGATTTATGACTTTTTGTATCCATCATTTCACTTACATATACAAATCTATTTTCTTCATAATAATCATAATTATCGACATTTATTTGCCATATTTGTTTTATATTACTATAATCTTTTTTATGTTTTATTTGTCTTAAATATAATTGACACATATAACTAAAATTCTTATTGGTTACTTCCTTATATTTATTATAATTTATTTCTATTGAAAAATAGTTATCTTTATT
Source organism: uncultured Bacilli bacterium (assembly GCA_947628365.1). Lineage (GTDB taxonomy): Bacteria > Bacillota_I > Bacilli_A > RF39 > UBA660 > SIG200. The sequence goes on from CANQZN010000088.1 coordinate 291, forward strand.
TTCATATGCTACATCCACTTCACTTTCAATATAATTTTTATTTGTATTTATTTGTGGATATATTAATTCAAAATCTTCTTTTAGTTTCCTCTTGGGTATTTTTATTACCTCACTTATTATACTTAAGACATATTCTTTTGATGCCTCAGTTCCACTTGTAAATAATTTCTTTGCTACCTTATCTTTTAGTAGTACTTTTTCTTTGGTCATACATTATCTCCTTCATGAGGCTGTATTCTACTATATTATTTATTATTATTTTGTCACTTTTTGTCGTGGACATTAAAAAATTGATAATTTCTTACCAATTTTATTAAGTTTAACTATATTTTCATGATTGATTGTAATTTTTTTACTACCTTTTTTTCAATTCTAGAAATATATGATTGGCTTATTCCCAACATTTCAGCCACTTCTTTTTGAGTATATTCTTTTGTATTATTAAGACCATATCTTAATGTCATAATTTCTTTTTCCCGTTTGTCTAGTACATCAATTTCTTTAGCTAAAGTTTCTTTATCCATAACATTTTCAAATTCTTTTGGCACAATATCATCATCTGTACCTAAAATATCTTCTAAACGTAATTCATTACCTTCAGCATCAAAATTTAGAGTTTCTTCTAAACTAATTTCTACTTTTTTTCTTTTATTTTTTCTTAAAAACATTAAGATTTCATTAGCGATACACCGAGAAGCATAAGTAGCAAGTTTGATATTTTTATCTATTTTATAAGTATTGATACCTTTAATTAAACCAATTGAACCAATAGACACTAAATCTTCAATATCAAAACCAGTATTTTCATATTTTTTGGCTAAAAAGACCACTAAACGCAAGTTATGTTCAATTAAAATATTTCGAGCTTCAATATCACCTTGTTTAGCTTTGATTAAGTATTCTAGTTCTTTTTCTTTCGATAATGGTGGGGGTAATTTATCAGTAGCACCGACAAAAAAACAATCTCTATATTTCTTTTTTAAAAGTAATAATAATTTTTTAAACATTTTATTCCTCCAATAAATGATAATTTAATAAACAATCTACATTATCAAAACCCTTAAAAGTATCAGATAAACCAATTAAGTAATTTGTATATTGTTTATTTCCTACTTCAATACTTTTAATAGCAATACATTCTAATAAACTTTTATTATTCACTGTTGTAATTGGTACATAAATAGGACTCCTTATATTATATATGCCTTTTAACTTTGATTTATTTATTAAAATGATATATTTATTAGTGATTGGATCTCTTAGTTTATTACCACTGTCAATAAAACCAGTTAATTCTAAATGACGATTATTTTTAAAATTAATGATTATTTTTTGGTAATAATTAACAATATTTTTTAATTCTTTTTGAGTTTTTAGATAAAGATACAATATAAATGGAGCAATAATTAAACTAATGGAATAACAAAGATTATTAAATTCAATTTTTAAAAAGTATAGAAAACCCGCTAAAATAACACTAGTCATGTAAAGATATAAAACATTATTAATAAAATAGCGAAAATTTTTATAAGCAAAAGTAATTATTAACATAATTAGACCTAAAATGATTTTTAAAAATAACATTATATATTTATTGATAGGTAAGAAAATAATAAATGTAGTTAATGAACCAAATAAAGATCCTAAAAAAATTCTTATAAATTTAGTATTTCTCTTTAAAGTAATACATACAGTAATTAATAGTAACATATCATAGATAAAATTTAAAATAAATAATAAATCTATATATATTGTCATTATTATCACCAAAATTATTATATAAAAAAAATACGACTTTTTTTGTCGTATTTTAGATTACTTTTAAAATAAATCGTTATTTCTTAAAAATGGTGGTATTTCTAAATCATCATCAGTTGGAACAGTTCTTCTTTTTGGTACTTCATCAGAAGAATATAAATCTTCAGCAGTATCTTCATCAAAACCAGTTGCAATTACTGTAACAATAACTTCATCAGTTAAATTATCATTTTTAATGGCTCCAAAAATAATGTTAACATCACTTTTAGCAGCTTCTCTAACTGTTTCAACAGCATCTTCAATTTCAAATAAAGTAAGATTTGCTCCACCAGTTACATTAACTATTGCATTTGTTGCTCCATCAATTGTAGCTTCTAGTAAACTATTAGCAACAGCTTGGCGGGCAGCTTCAATTGCTCTATTTTCACCAGCATTGCAACCAATACCGATAATAGCAGTACCACTCTTTTCCATAACAGCTTTTACATCAGCAAAATCTAGATTGATTACTCCAGTAACAGCAATTAAGTCAGAAATAGATTGAACTCCTCTATGTAATACATTATCGACTTCTTTAAATGCATCATCAAAACTTGTTGTTTTATCAATGATATCTCTTAATTTATCATTTGGAATAACTATTAAAGTATCAACGTGTTTTTTTAATTCTTCAATACCAAGTAAGGCATTTTCACTTCTTCTTTTGCCTTCAAATCTAAATGGTTTTGTAACTATACCAACAGTTAGTGCTCCTAACTCTTGAGATATTTCAGCAATGATTGGGGCAGCACCAGTACCAGTTCCACCACCCATACCACAAGCAACAAAGACCATATCAGCACCCTTAAGGGCATC